>CAXHYW010000341.1:0-4942 GCA_964021475.1 uncultured Desulfobacteraceae bacterium
AAAAATTTCGATATTTCTGGCACTATTGTAAAGGGGTTGGGCATCCAGAAAATCCAGCATGAAAAGGTCACATTTTTTGCTGTATGATGCATGGACCATAGTATAGAGTCCATACATCATTACAAAAACCCGATCTCCTTCAAATACGGGCTCAAACCCGAGCAAGATGGCATCGGTCCCTTCTTTTTTTTCAAGAATGGGGTAAGTTTGTACCGGTGGGCATTGAAATATCCGGGTCATCTGTGAATCAATCGTTGCACCGGGTGTCTTGCCAAGCTCTATGGGATTCATCCGATAGAGCTTTTGGGTCAGGGTTTTTAACAGACTCTCAACTTGATCAATGTGAATGTCAGACACTATGTTAATGTCTGATTTGGCAAGATCTTCAATGTGAAAATCATTGGTCGATGTGCACCCGGTCCACAGGATGCAAAACGCAACCAGAAAATATAAACTTCGGATGTCTGGTTTAGCTTTGCCCAGATTTAAATTCCTTGATCCCCTGGTGCATGGTTTTGACAGCCAGCTGGATACAATGGTGCTTTTTTTCCGGAATGTTTTCCAATACCGTGAAAACATCTCCATCATTTATTTTCAGGGCATCGTCAAGGGTTTTTCCTTTGACCAGTTCCACAGCAGCCATGGCCGCAGAAATGGCCCCGGCACATCCAGTTATCTCATACCGGATATCATCAATGATCTCATTTTCACCTATCTTGAGGTATATTTTCATCGTGTCTCCACAGGATCCGATTTTTTCAGATACTTGGTCGGCATTCTCAATGTGTCCCATGTATTTTTTTTCAATATAATAATTTATTGCCGGATCGGCATACCCGGCTTCAGAAAGCATTTTACGTTCCGCATTTGATGATGAAGTGTTTGTGACCACTGGTGTTCCCTTTGTTCTGTCCTGATCAAAAATGAATATTTTACCGGACAGTATACCAAAATATTCATGCTTTAAAAATTAACGTCACCTTAAATTAATTAATTTCTTTTTTATGTCAAGCAAAATGGCCAAATAATGCCACGAAAATTGATAAAAAGCAAAAAAAACATCTCAATTGGTTTTTAAGAATATCATGGGCCTTAGGGTTCCTGGGGTAATATGAGCGTGAGAACAGGCATTTTGATTTTGTGTCAACCGGTCATTCTCCTTTTACCTGGATCAAACCTATCGAAAAGTAAAAAATTATACTTGTGATTCTAATCGGTTATGATATACCTGAAATAGGTATCCCGAATAGCAGTCCTCTTAAGGTTAATTGCAGAAAAATGATAGCTGAAACTTAAATTACATTTTCATTATCACCTTGGACGAAGGAGATCGCGTTATGAAAGAGTTGATTAAGTATATTGCCCAGGCATTGGTTGATGATCCAGAAGGAGTGAGTGTTGAAGAGATCAAGGCCCAGCAAACCCTTGTGCTTGAGTTAAGGGTTGCAAAGGAAGATCTTGGCAAGGTCATCGGCAAGAAAGGGAGAACCGCCCAAGCCATGCGAACCATTTTATCTTGTGCCTCTGCTAAAGAGCAGAAACGGGTAATTCTGGAGATTGTCGAATAAAGGCTCCAGCGTATTCTAAAATTCATTATGGTGGATTCTGGCAGCCGTAAGTATTAACAGTTACTTGTATCCATCTGACATTCAGATTCCTTTCTTTTTTCAGACAAGCGCAACTCCCTTCTTGCAAGGGCTTCCTTGTTTCTCCTGATGTCCTCCGGGGTGATCAGCTCCAAGGGGGGGACGCTTGTTGGCCGATGGTCATTTCCCAGGGCAACAAAGGTTAGGTAGGCGGATGCCAGATGGGTTTTTACCCCGGTGAGTAGATCTTCTGTTTCGACCCGTGCACCGATTTCCATGGATGTTTTTCCTGTCATATTGATGCCAGCCTTTACCGTTAAAAGATTGCCGATAAAAGCAGGGTTGTGAAAATCCATGCGGTCAATGGATGCGGTCACACATATTTTTCGGGTATGTCTCACGGCTGCAACACCGGCAGCATTATCAATCTCCTTCATGATAACCCCTCCATGAACTATTCCGGCAGGGTTGGCATCTTCGGGCAGCATGATTCTGGCAATAATCATGGTGGAGTTCTGGGTGCATTTTCCTTTAGTCATTGAATTTTCCCTAGCCCATTCCAAGGCTTTTGTGATATTTTTCCAAGTTTACCTGCAGTGGGCTTTGCCCTTTTTGTCTCAAATAATAAAAAATACTCATAAATCATAGCGTCTATAAAATTTTACCCCGGATTTTGTCAATCCAATTTTTAAAAAAAGGGCAGGGCATCCCATGAAAAGATTATAACCTCCAGTGCCTGCCGGGTATGTTTTACTAACATTTTATGATATGAAAACCCATGGGATGGTGAATGCACCGATCAATCGTTAACCGATTAATCGTTATCGGATCAATCGGTATCTGGTTAATCGGTATCTGGTTAATCGGTATCGGCTTCACGCATCCTGATATTTTAAGGGGAGAATTATTGGATCATATTGAGTTGAAGCCGGGAGATGTTCATTTCTTTTATTCAGTTGTGGGTGAAATACAATCTCCTTTTTTGCTTGAAAAATATCGGGGAATATCCAGCAAAGAAGAACAATCAAAGATCGATCGGTATAGATTTGAACGAGACCGGAAGAGTTGTCTTGTGACAAGGGGACTTCTTCGGTTTGTTTTGTCCCAATGCACTCATCTGCCCCCCCAATCCTTTGAATTCATTGAAAACCGCTATGGGAAGCCGCGTCTTAAAGCAGGGGTGACCGATATCCCCATTCGATTCAATCTTTCCCATGCCGGTGGCCTGACTGCCTGTGCCGTGGCTCTTGACCATGAAATCGGAATTGACGTGGAAGATTCAAGGCGGAAAGTTGAAATGAATATCGCCGATCGGTTTTTTTCCAGGCAGGAATCTGTTTATCTTGACCAGGCAAAAGATAAACAAGGGGTGTTCTTTGATATTTGGACCTTAAAAGAATCTTATATCAAAGCTAAGGGCATGGGACTGTCAATTCCCCTTGATAAATTCAGCTTTACGATGGGCCGAAATTATACCGCCATAGAATTTGATGATACATACCAGGATGATCCCGAGAATTTTAGTTTTTTTAGGTTTTCTTTGCTAAAGGATTTCAAGGCGGCTATAACGATTCAGACCCCCAAAATAATGCGCTCTAAGGTCAGCATTTATCAATGTATTCCTTTTAAAGAGGTCAAACAACAGGACCAGATTAATATTGTTTAATTCCTTAATTTCCTGTCCATAGAGATTTGACCCAACCAAACATCCCTTTTTTTGCGGGTTCGGTCTGGCCTGGAGTGTTTCCATAAATATTTCCGGCTTTTTTTATTTCCTTTTGTCGGGTGGTATATCCTTTGGTGACAGGTGTAAAGCTTTCACTGTTGTCCCCAAGAGAGTCTAATATTTCCCGGACAAGTTTTTCCTGGACCTCGGGCTTGGAAATTTTTAATTTGGGCAATTGTCCAAAATAGGTAGACGCCAAATCTTGGTCAATACCGTCCCCATTGCACCCAAGTCCGGACATTCCTGCGATGGAATAGGCAAATTGTGTTAATCCTGCAATGATGAGGTGTTCCGGTGGTGCCAATTGTGGCATTTGGTGAAATGCAACCCCTTCACAGACGCTCGGGGGAAGGTGCCAGGTTTTTAAAACATTGGAGGCCACTAGAGCGTCTGTGGTCCCAAACACATCTTTTTCCACCTGGTACAAGGGGCACTTGAAATCATGGGCTTTTTTGAGACATTTGGAAAATTCACTGGGAAAGTGAATGGCCAGCAATAATTTCCCCATGCCATGGAGCATTCCGGTCATATAAAGTTCTCCGGGCAGCACACCCATTCCTAAATTTGGGTGGCCAAGCCGTCGGTTTGCAACCGCACATGCAAAGGAATATGACCAGAAATCATCATAGGAGAATCCTTTAATATCAGGGAACCTGGGCAACATTTTCTGGAAAAAATACAGACATACGGAACTTACAATTTCGACAAGACCAATACGGGTAATGGCAGCTCGTAGGCTGACAATTTTTTCAACCTCAGTGTAAAGCGGTGAGTTGGCCAATTGCAAGATCCTGGTGAATAGTCCGGGGTCTGATTCCACCAGTTTGACCAAAAGGGGGATATCTATTTGGTCATTGGATTGCCGAACAATGGCCAGAATCTTTTTTGCGTTGGCCGGGATCGTGGGGATATTGACACTTGTGGTCAGTATTTCCTGTGCAATACTGAAGGCGATGGTTTTTTCTCCAATCAACGAATTTTCTAATTTCATGAATACTTCCCTGCCCAAAGGGCTGCGCATTTATGTTTTCTTTAAAGGATCTTTTTGAGAGATACTTCTATTTCGTATACTGTTTTTTCGACCTGCTGGCAAGCCGTGAGCGAAATGGTGATGTATCAGCTCCTGGGTGCAGTTGGTTTTTCCCGGGTAAAAAAGTGGACAGTTTTTCGTGCTATTCTTTTTATTCTCAGGTATTGAATCAGCCAGCAGAGTTTATAAAAGTTGAAATTTACAACTTTAATGGAGGGGTTGATCTTTTCATCATAGGTGCAAAAGGTAATGACACATATCTGGGCTTTGATTCCCCGGGGGAAAAGGCAAGGGCCGATGTTATTTCTAAGGAAAGGGCAGGGTGACAGATATAACGAGGAATAAGCATCCAGCAGTTTTTGTATTTCAGGTGCAAGCTTTGGGGCCAGGGTGAGGATAAAAATAAAATCCCACAGGCTGAAAACTGAATCGATGTCCAGGCTTTTGCAGCAAAGCCCCTGGCATCTTGTAAGACAATTGTCCATGGCCGTGCACGCAACCAAAAGCAGGTCTTCCTGGGAGCCTTGTATGGTCTGGCATCGGTTTAAAATGAGAGATCGGAAGAGCGTCGTGTAGGGAAAGAGTGTGCCTCTATGTGTA
>CAXHYW010000342.1:0-4941 GCA_964021475.1 uncultured Desulfobacteraceae bacterium
TGCCACAGCAGGGTTCCGGTGGATTTTAAGTATTGAGGTCACCTGTGTAGATTCATCACATATGTTAAAGGTAAGATCAATGGTGTCGACAATAAATGCAGCCGGTCGATAGTCTTTTAGGTATTTTACGGTGTATGGTTTCATAATACCCAGGAAAATAAAACCATATTAACCTAATGTCAATTATTGATTTATTAGAGGGTTTTACGAGCAACAATAATAAAATGATCTGGCGGGCTAACTCTTTTGCCCCATGGTAAAAAGGGTCGGTTGATTTGGTAACTATGTTGGAAAAATTATAGATTTCATTCTTTTTGTTCCTGGTTTTTTGAGAAATATAAATCTCTGTAACCCTTATTGATAGATGCTTTGATTGCTTTTTGTGTTGACAAAAAAACCATAATGTTAAAGAATACCCACAAAAACTAAGGTTATAATAAATAATAATTTAGGGCTATTGTATCCCGGGATCTTAATATGGCAGATGCGTTTCAACCTCCAGCACAGATTAAGCCTGATCAGATTTTTGAAATCATTGTCAGGAGACGCTGGTTTATTGTCATTCCACTATGCATCACACTTACTTTGGGATTGTTTGCAACCCTTGTCGCCCAAAAGACTTATCAGGCCACTACATTGATTCTGGTTCAGCAGCAAAGCGTGCCCACCGCATATATTAAATCCGTTGTCTCTTCCAGTATCAACCAGCGTATCAGCACCATTTCACAGCAGATACTCAGTCGCAGCAATCTTGAAAAGATAATCCACCAGTTTGGGTTGTATGAAAATACCGGGAACATGTATTTAGAAGATAAAATCGCCAGCATGCGAAATCGGGTCCAAGTAAAAATAGAGAGAACTCGCCAGGGTGCAGAGGCCTTTTCAATTATTTTTAAAGGGAGTAATCCCCAAAAAGTTATGCAGATTGCCAATACACTGGCCAGTTTTTTCATGGATGAAAATCTAAAAGTTCGGGAAGCCCAAGCCATTGGTACCAGTGAGTTTTTAGAATCCGAACTTGAAAAGACAAGACATCGGCTGGAAGAACGGGAACGCAAACTTGCAAAATACAGATCTAAGTACCTGGGAGGCTTGCCTGATGAATTGGAAACCAATCTGAGAACCCTTGACAGGCTTCAGGAACAAATGGCCAATAAACATAACATGCTTCGGGAAACAAAAATATCCTTAAGCTTGTTAGAAACCCAGATTGCCCAGGCCAGGAAGGTATCTTCAAAAAATAATCAGGCTTCAGTATCACTGGGTGGCAACGAAAATGGGGCCGATGGTATCCCAACCGAGACAGAATTGTTTTTGGCAGAAAAGCAGCACGCCGAATTGCTGGGTAGTTATACGTCCAAACATCCAGATGTGGTAAGGCTTGAGAAACGGATAGAAAATTTAAAAACAACCCTGGCCCAGGAACGGGCCGCTACACAGAAACAAAACTCTATTGCCCCTGGACAATCATCCGATACCATGGAAAATAGCGCCATCCAACAAATGAAAATTTCCCGGACCCAACAGATAAATGATATCCAAAGGATCAAATTTGATATCCAGGAAATTGAAAAAAAAATGCTCGTGTATCAGACCCGGGTGGAGGGCACTCCCAAGCGGGAACTCGAGTTACAATCATTGAAACGAGATTATAATAATATCAGGGATGTCTTCAATTCTCTGCTTGACAGAAAACTGGAAGCTGAGCTTTCTGTTAATATGGAAAAGAAACAAAAAGGGGAACAGTTCAGAATCTTGGACCATGCCAGGTTGCCGGAAAAGCCCATTTCTCCCAATGTGAAAAAATTTTTCATGCTTTCGGTTGTTGCCGGTTTGGGGTTGGGTGCCGGCATGATATTTCTGCTTGAATTTTTTGATACTTCTCTGAGAAGGGATGAACAGATCGAAAAGGAACTGGGGCTAACCATTCTTGCTAGTATTCCTTTGTTGCAAGTGCCCATTGATAAAACAAAACGGAAAGTTGCAATCATTGGGTTTATTCTGTTAAGCATCTATGCCATCATTGTCTTATCCTTTTTTGCGGTGCTCAATATAAAAGGATTGGATAGAACCATCAATTTTATAAAAATGCAGATCAATTTTTAGTGGCGGAGTTCATGCGTGGGTAAAATATTTCAAGCCATGGAGAAATCAAAGCAGGGAAGGGTGCCTGGGCAAACCATAGCCAACACCGTGGTTTCAAAACCTCAAAACAGGGAATCCCAATACAGTGAAGCTCCACAATATAGTGAATCTTACGGGCAAGTCTTTGATGAAAAAATCCAAGAGACCGATTCTTTTCTTGATTTTGTGAAGCATTCCCCGGGGCAGGACGAAGCCTTCCTGCCCCGGGAAGCCTATGATGAAATACCAGAAGGAATCCATCCTTCAATTGTCTCGGCATTAAAACCCCATTCCATTGAATCTGAACAATTCAGGCTCTTAAAAAATAATATTTTGTTTCCTGAAAAGGGAAAACCGCCAAGGAGTATCATGATCACAAGTCCCTCTCCAGACGAGGGGAAATCATTTATTTCTGCCAATCTGGCCGTGAGCATAGCCCAAAGCATAGACGAATATGTATTATTGATGGATTGTGATCTTCGCAAACCCTCTATTCACAAGTTGTTCGGACTCAATGAAACCAAAGGATTAAGTGATCATTTGTCATCGGGTATTCCCCTTGCCTCATTGTTGAAAAAGACCTTTATTGACAAACTCACCCTTTTACCCGGTGGAACTATCCCGGAAAATCCTTCTGAACTTTTGTCTTCCGAACAGATGCGCCAATTGTTGAGTGAAATGAAATCCAGGTATAGCGACCGCTATGTGATTGTAGACACCCCGCCTCCTTACATAACTTCTGAAACAAATGCAATTGCAAGGGTTGTTGACGGCATTGTCATTGTTATTCGTCAGGGGAAAACCCGGAAAAAAGAAGTCCAGGATATTATTGATATTTATGGGAAAGATAAAATTCTTGGGGTCATTAAAAATTTTGCCACGAAGACACCTGGTACCAGATACCGGTATAAAAAATACGGCTATGGGAGGGTCTGAACCCCCAGACAAATATGTTACGGCTTTTAAAACAATATTTCCCCATTAGAAACATTATTTTTTTTATTTTTGAAGGGGTGATCATTTTCGGTTCAGTTCTTTTGTCTTGTGTGATTTTGACATTTTCCGATTCCTATCTTTTTGATTTGCTATTGGTGGCGAGGATCGCTCTGATTACTGTGATCTGCCAGATTTGTCTGTATTACAATGAGTTGTATGATTTTAGTATTGCCGCATCTATTATCGAAATGGGCATCCGGCTTTTCCAGGCGCTTGGCATCGCCTCCATTGCCCTGGCGGGTGTTTACTTTTTATTTCCTATTGTGATTATTGATCAGGAAATTTTTGCATTGAGTCTCTTATTTCTTGTCGTATTTATTATTAGCTGGAGAATGCTTTATATTTATATTCTCAACAAGGGAATTTTCAATGAAAATATTATCATTTTAGGGTCCAATGGTCTGGCTATTGATATCTATTCCGAAATTGCCAAAAACATTGACTGTGGTTATACGGTTTCTGTGATGATACCGGATGTTGAAATTAAGTCTCATCCTCATCAGATCAAAGAGTTGCCCATCATTCAAAGAACCCATCAAAATTTGTCTAATACCGCCAATGAATTTGGTATTAAAAAAGTGGTGGTGGCCCTGGGAGAAATGCGGGGGAAATTTCCAGCGGATGAGCTGATCCAATGCCGTACTGCCGGTATTGAGGTTCTTGAGGGCAGTTCGTTCTATGAAATGTTGACAGGAAAGGTATTGGTTAATAAAATTAATCCTTCCTGGCTGATCTTTTCCGAAGGGTTTAAAAAATCCAGATTAAAGCTGGGTTTGAAACGCCTTGAAGACATTGTGTTATCTATTTTGTTAATGATCCTTTTATCACCGTTGCTGATTATCGTTTCCATTCTAATAAAACTGGACTCCCGGGGACCCCTTTTCTTTGTCCAGGATCGGGTGGGACAACACAAAAAAGAATATATGATGCCAAAATTTCGTTCCATGGTGGATGATGCCGAAAAGCATACAGGACCGGTCTGGGCTCAGGATAATGATACCAGAGTTACCCGGGTGGGCAAGGTCTTGCGTAAATTCCGAATTGACGAATTGCCGCAATTATGGGAAGTACTTAAAGGCAGGATGAGTCTTGTGGGTCCCCGTCCGGAGCGAAAATTTTTTACGGACGAACTTGAAAAAAAAATACCCTTTTATGCCCAGCGCTTTAATGTAAAACCGGGTATTACCGGTTGGGCACAAATATCATATGAGTATGGTGCCACTGTTGAAGATGCGGTTGAAAAACTCAATTATGAGCTTTTTTATATCAAGAATATGTCGCTTTTCATGGACATTATCACAATTCTCAGAACCGTAAAAACCGTATTGTTTGGAAGGGGAGCCAGGTAACAGAATTCCTGGCAATATAGTAAAAAAAAAGGAAAGTTTTAATATTGATTTTCAGATGTCGAGAGAAAATCGAAGGGGCGGAGCTATGCTGAAAATGAAGAAAATAATTGTTTTTCCCTTATGGATGATAACCTGTTTATTCTGGGTTGCATCAACCGTTTGTGCAACGGAACCGGTTGGTTTAAAAAACACGGATTACACCATTGGAATAGGTGATATTTTAAGCATCAATACCTGGAAGGAAGAAGATTTGTCTTTTGATGCCGTTCAGGTGAGAAACGACGGAAAAATAACCTTTCCCCTGCTGGATGATATCCCAGCGGAGGGAAAAACAACGGTGGAATTAAAAAAAAATATTCAAAAAAAACTATCGGAATTTGTGGAATCTCCTTCCGTTACGGTAACCCTTATGAACCCTGTCAGTCAAAGATATTATATCCTGGGAGAAGTCCAGGTTGTCGGGGAATATCCC
>CAXHYW010000343.1:0-4940 GCA_964021475.1 uncultured Desulfobacteraceae bacterium
GATTCTCCGGAGTGACTGGAGTTCAGACGTGTGCTCTTCCGATCTACTGCGTGTCCACCTATCCCATGAAGGATGAAGACGCGAACCTCAAATGCATCGAGACCCTGCGCAACAAATACGGTTGTGACATCGGCTACTCCGGCCATGAATCAGGATTGGCGATTTCCTACGCAGCCGTAGCGCTGGGTGCAACATCCATCGAGCGACATATCACTCTGGATCGCGCCATGTACGGTTCCGATCAGGCCGCCTCTGTGGAACCTGCCGGTCTGCGTCAGCTTCTGGGCGGCATCCGCAAGATTGAGTCCGCACTGGGTGACGGCAACATCTGCGTTATCGAAGCCGAAAAGCCTGTTGCAAAGAGCCTGCGCCAGCACATCCCCGGCTACAAGGTATAAATTGAATAATGGTCCATTACGGACTTCCGACTGATATAAAGGGCCAGGGCCAACGCGGACTTATGTTTAATAAGTTTAACTGACCCCTTATAGGATCTTATTAAAGGCTTGATTTTGTAACCTTGGGATTCATACACTGCCCTTAGAACATCCCAATATAATCCAGTGCCATCCTTGTGGGTAGCATCTTTCCATTCTTCGGTCGCAAAAGTAATCGTTTTTTTTTCTGCTGTTGCTTCACAAATAAAAATGAGGTTAACACCGAAGGCTATAAGAATGAACAGATGGTGTAGCTTGACTATAAGTTGTTTCCCTAAATATTTATAATAAACATTTTTTGAAATTATAACTCTCATCTTTTTAATTTATATTCCAGAGTATTTCGTAAGAATTTTATCAATTTCATTCTCCCGAATGTACTTTATTTTATCCCATATCTTTTGAGCCATAACAGGGTGCTCTGCAACAAAATCATGTGACAACATCAGATAATACGGTTTCGTAATAATTGGTGGTGTTAATTTCTTAATATTTGTAAACGCTATCGAATTTAATTTTATTATGCTGTCTGCGGTTACATCTTGCAATGCAGCAGCAGTTATTCTTTTAAGAATTAATTTTTTAAGGTTCATCTCAGTACTTGGTGCTTCTTCAATAATTAAACCTTTCTTTTTCAAATCGTTTACAATTGAATATCCAAGGGGGGCACCAATTATTTTATCAGCAGGAAAAAACTTTATCCCATCCCACTCAATATTGTTTTCTTCTAAAATATAAAATGAATAAGAAATCTTTGTAATACGACGTGAAATATCGACCGGCCCCTGTAAATGCCTATTAATCGTAGGATATTGCCCAATTTTCAACCTTTCTTTTTTATAGCTTGCATTAAAAATCCCATCTATTTTATTGGATGATAACTCAGCAATGCAACGAGACCATGGTGTCCTTTTAAGCGTAATTTCTAACCCCTCTATGGCGTTCCCAACCTTTTGAATAATTTCAACCGCAACACCAGGGTTATCACTGAGGATTTTATTCGAATTTCCCATGTAATAAGGGGGCTGTTCCTTATCTTCGTAGCTAATAGCCATTTGAAAAGCATATGCAGAAGTATTGAATAATAAGATCATCAAAATAGTAAAAAATGTTTTCGTTTTCATTTTGACCTTTCTTATTAGATTAGAGAAATGTTTTATTTATTAATCGTTAAAACGTGTTAATAGATATAATATTCCTCCAGAAAAATAGCAAGAATTGGGCCTAAAACCTTCATATAAATGTGCAATAATCTTTTTTCCGTTTCATTAAAGAATACGCTATATTTCAGATCCGAGTTCTGGATGCATTCCCCGAATAAAGAGGTTAAAACGGCACCAAAATGAAAATCATAGGCGTTAAGAAGCAAAACGACCCTATAAAGAACCTTGTTCACAAAGAAAGGCAGTAAATGAGATCGCTGATGAAAAAGATGAGCATTTTGATCCTGAGATAATTAGGGCATTTATCTGCGAGGCCAACAGATCCCATACAATTCTAAAACTGATAATGAAAAAAATAATTTAAAAGTATAGATAATTAAACAGAAGAAATAAAATCTTAAGGTGTTATCTTAAAAAAGTGAGTCCTGTGTCTATCATTATGGTGTAAGGCCCTTTATTGAAAAAGCGTTGACTTCTTTTTCCAGTAGTGATGGGAAATCAGATTCAACCAGCAACACATAGTATTCATAATTCCCAGGTTCTCTGAAGCGAAACCGAACACAACATCTTGTGGTTGAGGAAAATTTAGTTTGATATTCAAACAGTAAACTATTTACATTAGTAGCATGATTTTGAAAGGGGAACCTGAAATAGGTTTTTAAGAATCAGGTTATTCTCCAGTGGACTGTTGCACCTTCGGCTCAAAGGATTTGAGGATACCATATATGGTGGTCTGAAAATTATTAAGAAAGCGAACCGTTACAGGGAAAGTCCACAGGATTTATTAAAATCTGAAAAGGGTGGATTAGTATAATCAGTCAGGCATTGTTTAGGACCATGCATAGGATAGAAGAGAAAAAAAACCGGGGCAGAACAATTTTCTGCCCCGGGAGCTTGTGCGGATGTGATGGGTTTATTGAATTATAATTTTTTAGTGGCCTTGTTTTCCCATTCCTGGATCTGGGTGGTTTCATAAATTTCTTCCCACCCTGAGATCATCCCTGAAATATGACTGAAAAGAGAGTGGCCCGTGGTGGTCATGTACACGTGGATGATCAAAAAATTCACCAGGAGAAATGCAACCAGGGTGTGTACCACCGCCAGGATCGACAAGGAAATGCTGCCGGGTATAAAATTATACAGATAATAGATAAGCCCGGTGGTCATCTGCAAAGGCAAGAGCATGGCGGCAATTCCCAGGTAGGTCAATCGTTGCAGGGGGTTGTGCTTGGCCCCTTTGGATTTTTGTACCGGGTGTTCATGGCCCTTGAAAATGCCGAATGCATAGTAAAAAATCACATCAAACAGTTTCTTGGTGGTGGGAATATATTGTTTCCATTCCCCGGTGGTCAAAAGCCAGAACACAAAGAAGGCAAACAGGACCAGCCAGGCAAGTCCCACAAAATTGTGAACATTCACGGCGGTCTGGAACCCCATGAGAGTAAAGGTGCCATGGACCTCAAACCCCGTGATCATCAGAACCATGATCATCAGGCCCTGGAGCCAGTGCCAGAAGCGTTCAAACCGCGTATACAGATATACTTTTTTAATTGTTTTACCCACCATTGTTTTATTCCTCCTTTCCGTTCCGGGTGAAGAACCGGCCAAGCCCATGGAGCAGTACGCCGATAAGGGCTCCGAGCACGGCAATCATCCCTAAACTGTCAATAAAATTGGACCGGTCCCGGCCGGGCAGATAGATTCCGGTAATGTTGGCCAATCTCGAATTTTCCCGTATATGGCATTCGGTGCAGTTCAGGGCATTTTCCCTGGGGGCCACCATATGGGTGATGGGAAAGGCATAGGTGGTTTCCACATAGTCAAATTCTCCGGAATAGGGCACATCCAGGGTTTTGTTCCCCCGGGTAATGGCATCATCCATGTCAAAGGTGGACCAGAATCCCTTGGGGCCGGACAACAGCGGGGCCACAATCTGTTTGTTGATCTTGTCATAGGGTTGTTTTCCCCGATGGATCTTAAAGGGATGAATCCGGGAATCGGGGTCATTTTTATCCCCCAAAGGATGACTGACCTGGACAATGGTTGCCGGATCAATTTTATCTTTGATCCCGATATTGTCAAATGATCCGTTGTACCAAAAATACTCAGGCTGTACATTTTTTTCCCAACGGAACTCCCCTTTAATGGACTTGTAGGTGGGTTTGCCGAACTCCCCTTTTACCACATAGGGTTTACCGTCTTTAAGGTCTCCAGCCTTGGTCCAGTCCCACCACATCTTGGTGGGATTGACCCTGGCGTATTCGGGAATATGACAGGATTGACAGGCCACTTTATCGGTGTGGTCGTTCATTTTGGAATCTGTTTTATGGGGCAGGTTGCTGTGGCAGGATTCACAGGTGATTTTTGAGGCCATGTCATCTTCAATCAGACTTGTGCGTTCCGACGCCGCAGGACGGGTGTAAAGGCGGCCTGCTATATTATGTTTCACCGTGGTATGGCAGCGGGTACAGGTGAAATCCGCCCCTTCTGCTGCCATGTGAACATCCAGCATTTTGTTGGGTTTGGCAAGGGAGGTATCCAGATCTCCGTGTTTAACACCGTCACCCCCTCCCCCCTTAAAATGGCATTCTCCACAGTTTTCCCGCTGGGGCATGGTGATTTTATTGACGGCATTTGATACCTCTGTCTGGATCTCTTTGACAATTTCAAGGGTGTCCGGATCGTTGTCTCCTTTAAAGGCTTGCAGATCCTCAAAGGCTTCCTTGTAATTGAATTTTTCAGATCCGTGACAGGCCAGGCAGTTGACCTCCCCTTGGGTCCCGTTCCAGCCCACATGGCATCCAAGACATCCCTTGTCTTCCATGGCATTGCCGGAAATACAAAAGTTATTAATGGCGTGCCCGGCCTTGCCGTTCATAATTCCTTCTTTTTCCGAAGGGACTTTCCAGGTCCAGTGGATGGTTTCTTCAAACTGCATGGACGCATCGGTGTGGCAGGAGAGGCAGGCCTGGGTGATCTGGTCACCCGAGGTAAAGGATTGTTTCAGGATTTCCATTTTTGAATGGTCTGTGGTGGTCCAGTGCTTGTCCGCCCGGACGGCCTGTTTGGCAAGTTTTATTCCCAGGGCCTCATCAATGGCTGGAACCTGCTTGGCGGCATATGCCCCGGGTAGGATACCAACCATCAATATCAGGTTCAGACATATCACGAGCATCTGTTTACCCTGGATGATTTTCATTTTTCCCATAGCTTCTCCATTAGGTTGCGTGCAAAAGGTTGCCTGCATAAGTTGTGTGCATAAATTGCTTGCCTATGTAGCATGCAAAAATCCGGGAGATCGGAAGAGCGTCGTGTAGGGAAAGAGTGTGCCTCTATGTGT
>CAXHYW010000344.1:0-4937 GCA_964021475.1 uncultured Desulfobacteraceae bacterium
CAGCCCGCCCAACGTCTGGATAATGATATTGAATAAATCCACGTAACCCTCTTTGTATTTGCCTGCTAATATTATTTAAATATAATGCCAATCAAATTCCAACAAAGCTGAGAGGGGTATACCCTAGTTTTTCATATTTTTCAATTGGGAAATGCGATCGCGATCTCCAGAAGATTTGACACAGGGGAACAGGGTATTATTTGTAAATACAGGGTGTTTGCTGATATCAAACCGGGCATTTTGAACCGCATCCTCCCACATGGGGGTATGGGGGATGGGGGTATAATAGGCAAGTATCGGCAAAATTCCTGTTTTTTTTACAATCTCCATGGAAACGGACACGGCTTCAATCTCCTGGTTGGGCAGTCCGCAGAGAAGATAGGCCCCCAGTTGTTTGGGCTCAAATCCGGCGGATTTCAAATTTTTAACCGCCGTAAAAAATTCATTTTCCCCAACCTTGGTATCATGGTTTCTTTCTGTTGAGAAATTAGTGGTTTCCAGCCCCATACGAATGGTCTTAAAACCAGCTTCGAACATGAGCTCAGCGGCTTTGGGAGTGATTTCCCTGATGTGAACGGCATTGGGGGTATGAAAATTAAGGTCCATTTTTGAATCAATTATTTTTTCAAACAAAGGAAAGGCATGGGATTTGCCGTCCACCAGCAAGGCATCATCGTAAAAAGCAAAATTCTTTACACCAAACTTTTGGTGCCAATGGGCAATCTCTTTGAATACATTGTCAGGGGAGCGCCTTCTTGCAACAGGTTCCAAAAAAGATGAGGCACAGTATTCGCATGAGAATGGGCATCCTCTTGATGTCATGATGGGGGCATAGGCCAGGTGGGAGGAAAGATCCAAAGCCGGAAAGGGATAGGTGTCCAGATCGTTAGGATCAGGCACAAACTCAAGGTCAAATCCAGTAAATTCCTTGATAAGAGATTTTAGGATGGGTTCTGCCGGCCCGGTGACTACCCGGTCTGCCATTGAATGGGCCCTGGCATGTTCCAGGCAAAGCCCTGCATAGATTCCCCCCAGGATGATTGGCACATCCGGAAAGACTTTTTTGATCATCTCTATGGTTTCCCTGACCCCGCTGGCCCAATAGGTCATAAGCGAGGTCACAAAAATAAGGTCGGGCCGGGGCAAACACCTAAGATCCTGGTAAAACCATTCAGGCTCAATCCCATACCGGGAAAAATGACCCACTTCCGGCAGCAGATCCCCAATTCCATCGGGCAGGGGGATGGGGGTTTTACGAAAAGGACCGCGGCCATCCCATTGAACCTTGAGAAGGGGCTCCTGGCGGGGATGAAACCTATCCAGGCAGTCCAAATAACTGATTTTCAACCCGTTGTCCCTGAGAATAGCAGCAATGGACAAAAGCCCCAGGGGTTTTGCCCAGAAATCAAAGGCAGCAAAGTCATGGATCCAGGGATTTATACAAAGAATGTGGGGCGGATCAGTCTTCAAAATATTTCATGGAGGTTTTTTTCAGTTCCTGCCGGGAGAACAGCAGGGTATAATTTGTTTCTTCCACATCCCGGGATATCTTTTCAACAATGGCATGACAGCCATCTTCATCCGCCGCATGGACCATGGTATATAGATTATATTCCCATCCTGGTGCAGGGTTTCTTCTATAACAATGGGTGATCTCACTGAATGTGGCCATGATATTTCCCACTCGTTCCACCCGCTCTTCGGGCACTTTCCAGGCAACCATGGCATTGGCCTTATATCCGGATTTCTGGTGTTTAATGGTGGCACCAAACCTACGGATCATTCCCTGGTCGTTGAGATCGTTCAGAACCTTTAAAAACTTCTCTTCGGAAATGCCGATTGTTTCAGCCATCGCCAGAAAAGGACGTTTTACCACCGGAATATCGGTTTGCAGCAGGGCAATTATTTTTTTTTCCAGATCTGTCAGCATATGTATCTCTATTTAATTAAAGCTTAATCTCGTTAATGGATTCAAGATGTTCTCAAGTATTTGCCCCCCAATGTGACCTATTTATCATATAGATTGTCAAAGGATTGTCAATAATTTGTTCGGGTTTTTCAAATTGACCTTCCCTAAGACAAAATTGTCAAGAAAAGTAAGGACGTCATTTAGATTCGGGGTCAATAATCACTTTTTTGTACACACTTTTTTACAATTTGTTTCTATACAACACCCCAGGAGTATTATAGCATCGGCTTTTAATAATTTAACAATCGGCTAGGAATATAGCTCAAAAAGACAGACATTTTACCCAAAATGCTACCGGGGTCGCCCTTGTTGAGTTTTCCTGGGTGGTCATCGCCCTTGTTTTCAGGTTTTTAACCGAATTTTGACCCCCGGCCGAAAAGAGCCCCTTGTATTAAAGGGAATTGACACTATTTTTTAGATAATTTTCAGATTGGCTTTTATCAAAAAAGGACGCGTTTCATGGAACCCATTCACAAGAAAAAATTTATCCGTAGTTTTCTTCAGTTTATCTGGCACAGCTTTCCCATTATCATCGTGATACTGATCGTGGGATTGGTGATTTTCCCCCTGGGCAAAAAAATCTCCGCCCAGAAAGCAGATCTTGCCCAAAAACAATCCCACCAGATGAGGCAAGCAAAAGCGTTAACCAATGTGATCACCATGGGCATACATCCCGACATGGTCATGGAAAAAATCAGTCTGCCGGGTATGGCAAAACCCTGGATCGATTTGAAGGTGGCAGCAGAGGTGAAGGGAAAAATTGTCTCCAAACGGATAGAGGAAGGAACCCGGGTACACAAGGGGGATATCCTTGCTGTCATTGACAAGCGGGATTATCAAAACAATTACGATGCGGCCCTGGCCTCCCATGAAATTGCCAGAACCAATGAAAAACGGTTCAGGGCCCTGTCCAAAAAACAATTTGTCACCCAGTCCCAAATGGAAGATGCCAGCGAGCGGGTTAAAACAAGTAAAGCGGCCATGGACACGGCCAAGCTGAACCTGAGCCGTTGTACCATCCGTTCCCCCATGGAAGGAATTGTGGACCGGGTATATATTGAAACCGGTGATTATTTAAATGTGGGCAATCCCGTTGTCAACATTCTCCAGATGGATCGGCTGAAAATAGAGGTGGGCATCCCCGAATCCGATGTGGCAGCTGTCCGGAAGCTCAAAACATTTGACATGACCATTGACGCCCTGGGCGGCAAATCCTATACCGGCCAGCATCACTATCTGTTTAAAACCACCGATTCCATGGCTCATCTCTATAATCTTCAAATTGAGGTGCAGAATCCGGATCACCAGATCCTGCCGGGCATGTTTGCCCGGGTGTCCATTATCAAGAACCAAGATGCAAAGGGACTTGCTGTTCCCATATATGCCCTGGTCACAGCGAACAAGCAAACAGGGGTTTTTGTGGAAAAAGATAGCCTGGTGAATTTCAGGCCCGTGACAACGGGATTCCAGGACGGATGGAAAACCCAGATCACAAAAGGTCTGTCCCCGGGAGAAAGCGTGGTGGTGGTGGGCCATAAAATCATTGAAGACGGAGAAACCGTTAATGTCACCCGAACCATCCGAAAAATGGAGGAGTTGACCCAATGATCGTCTCGGATGTGGCCATCAAAAACAGAATCAGTGTTCTGGTGCTGGCTGTTATTATCATAGGTATCGGGCTCTATGCCTATAGCGTGCTTCCCCGGGAGAGTGATCCGGATATCACCATCCCCTATGTATTTGTCAGAACCGAATACCGGGGGGTATCGGCCTCGGATATAGAAACAGCCATCACCCTTAAAATTGAGAAAAAGCTCAAGGGGTTGGACAAGGTAAAGAACATTAGTTCCGTCAGCTCCCAGGGGTTGTCCCAGATCAATATTGAATTTTTGCCCGGAACCGAGATCAATGAGGTGCTGTCCAAGGTCAAGGACAAGGTGGATGAGGCCAAAAACGATCTGCCCACGGATCTTGAGAATGATCCTTCTGTGTATGAGGTCAATATTTCCGAAATGCCCATTGTGATCTATTCTTTGGCCGGAGATTGCGGCCCCAGGGCCCTTAAAAGAATCGCCGATGATCTCAAGGACGATATTGAAGCGGTTCCCGGCGTGCTTGAGGCAGCTGTCACCGGTGGTCAGGAACGGGAAATCCGTGTGGAAGTGGATACGGACAAGCTGGCCTATTACAGAATTCCCATCACCGCTCTCCAGCAGAGTGTGGTCAGCGAGAATCAGAACACCTCGGGGGGTGCTATCACCCTGGGGGACGGAAGGTATCAGCTCAAAGTACCCGGTGAGTTTGAAACCCCGGAAGAGATTCTTTCGCTTGTGGTGGCCACCCATCAAGGCCGGCCCATCTATTTAAAAGATGTGGCAAAAGTGGTGGACGGCATCAAGGAAGAGACCTCAAGATCCCGGCTCAACGGAGTGGATTCCATCAACATCTCCGTTAAAAAAAGGGTGGGGGAAAATATCATCCATATTTCGGAAAAAATAGACACCATTGTTGAACGGGTAAACGCCACTCTTCCCAAAAATACCAGTATCACCAAACTGATGAACAAGTCCAAGGACATCAAAAACATGGTGGCGGACCTTGAAAACAATATCATCTCCGGCCTCATCCTGGTGGTAGCAGTCCTTTTTATCGCCCTTGGCATCAGAAATGCGCTCCTGGTCGGGATTGCCATCCCCTTTTCCATGTTTCTGACCTTTGCCGTGCTCCATGCCCTGGGCATTACCCTGAACATGATTGTCCTGTTTTCCCTGACCCTGGCCCTGGGCATGCTGGTGGACAATGCCATTGTAATTATTGAAAATATCTACCGGTATATGCAGCAGGGAATCCCCAAGGTGGAAGCTGCCATGAAGGCCACAGGTGAGGTGGCCTGGCCGGTCATCGGCTCCACCCTGACCACGGTGGCGGCGTTTTTCCCCATGGTTTTCTGGCCGGGAATCATGGGGGA
>CAXHYW010000345.1:0-4933 GCA_964021475.1 uncultured Desulfobacteraceae bacterium
AAATCGTCAAGCATCAGAAAAGGATCAAACGTCGGGGCTTCATTGTATCCGAATAGCCGGTTTAAGTGGACCCCGGCCCCTTCCATGGTCGGTTGACGGGTTAAGATGATCTTAATCTTTCTTACAGCCATGATTTCCTCCCAATTGATGGATGATAACAATTATCAATAAATAGGAGGATACAATAAATTATGGTGCTAAACAAATTATATTGGGAACTCGCGAACGGATAACGTGCGGTTCGCTTTTGCTCAGCGGTTCTCGGTGGGTGAATATGAACATGCCTGAAAAGGCATTCTGGAAAAATTTGAATATGTTTTTCGCAAACATAACAATTGCATACGGTTTTCTTAACCTGTTTTTTTGTCTTCAATGGCAGTCCTTTCAAAAACCTTTGTTCATCACAGGCACTCGTACAAAAAGCCGAACATATAATCGGTGCATGTTTTATAGAGCACCAAGATGAAATCAACAATTATTTTCAACTTATTTTTGAGCAATACCTCACACTCCCGATTATCTGCGCGTTTTCATAAATTTTTACTGGTTTTATCTTTGAGTTTGTGAATATATCAAATATTTTTTGTATTCTTGGATAGTTTATTATCCGAGTCGTCTATAACAAGAGATCCCTGCCTGATGTTGTAAAATTTAATGATTACATCTACACTATATCGAAGTTTAGATAACATCATGACAAAAATTGCAAAATAGTATCTTAAACGGTTAAATGGTATGATAACGAACTGTTTTTAGTTCATTCAAAACTAAAAACCGGTGAAATGGCACTGAATGAATATGATGAAGCCGTTGAAATCCTGGATAAAAAATATGAAAAAGATTGGATGGAACTTATAAAGTAAATCCTGATAAATGGAAACAGGAATAACCGATTAAATAACAATTTTAGGAAAATAAAATGGCAAAATGTTCATTATGTAATTCAAGAAAAGGTAAAAGGAAATGCTTAACTTCTGATACTATGATTTGCAGTCTTTGCTGTGGAGAATCCCGTAATAATAATATGTGCGCTGGGTGTTCATATTATCAAAAACCAAAAAGGAAATATAATGAACTGCCCAAATTCACAACTATACAAATGGAAAAAGATACTAAGTTAGCAGATTATGCAAATGTTATTGAGGGCGCCTTGTGTTCATATGACATAGAATTAGAAAACGAGTTGAAAGATAAAGATGCTATTAAAATTCTTGAACTCTTACTTGATAAATACCATTTTTTAGATCAAAAGACAGAAATTGATGATCAATTGCAAATATCCGGTTTTGATTATGTCGAAAAAGCAATTACAAAAGACTTGCCCAATATTGAGAAAGAAATTCTGGTGAAAACATTAGGAGTTATACGTTTCGTTGCTATTAGAAGAACAAAATTTGGCAGAGAATATATAACTATAATTCATCAATATGTAGGCCAAAGGCTTGATACAGGAATTAGAGTCTTAAAGGATTTGTGATTGGCGTTGGGGAAAAAAATGTCGTTGATTATATAAAAAATGAAAATCATTTGATTTGAGGATAAAATATGAGTTTTCAAACAACACCAACAGGATATGAAAAGACAATCCTTTCAGATCTTCAAGGAACCTGGAGTGTTTTTCGTGAGGCAGTGGCAGATACTGGAGGCTTTAAGGGAGCGGGTGATGTGCTTTTTCACACAGACGAGGCAATGAGCTGGGAGGTCGTCAGAAATTTAAAACTTATGCCGTCCCTAATACTGATAATTCGGAATCTTTGTAGCCAGGGAAAGGCACCTGAAGAAATTTTACAGTATCTCAATATGATTAATGAAACCCTTGAAAAAGCACTTGAAATATACCCGAAATAGAAAAAGGAAAGATTCGTTTAATGAATTTTCCAAACACTGATAAAAAATTAAAGAGCAGGATATTCCACTTGACAGATCACATTTTAGTCGATTCCGACAAAGTTTTTCCCATGTTTTTAACCCTATAAAATTTCTGGAATACCAAAGTAATAGTCAATGATAATAATCCGAAGGTGGAGTATTCAGAAGCCCGCATTGTCAAGGATACAGATATAAAGCGAAACTTTATTTGATCGAGATTATGGTGAATTCTGATACAAGAATCCTTGACTACTGGACAGCCAAACTCTGTATTTGCTTTTCCTGTTGCTTTTTCTTGCCGGGGATGGTTAGCTTAGCTCACGTGAGAATGCTCTTGATCCAATATCACAATTATTTCCAATCGTATATCACTCAAATATTCAGGATATGCGACTTGAAAAAGTTGGTGAGCTTGGATGTGTTTTCACCATGGTTTTAATCCTGTTTGGCGGCAGTTTTTTCTGTATCTGATAAATAGCATCATTAAATTTCTTGTGGAAGGATGGATCAGATCCGTTCCCGGGAGGCAAAAATTGGACAATCAAATTAAAAAACTCGACGGCCATTATATTGTCTGTGGCTATGGTAGGATAGGCCAGTTACTGACACAGTACCTGGTCCAGAAGTACATCAATGTGGTGGTCATAGAAAAGGACCGTAAGCATGAAGCCCGCTTGGATGGAGATGGGGTCCTTTACCTGATCGGAGAGGCGGCTGATGAAAATGTACTGATCCGGGCCGGTATAAAGCGGGCTTCCGGCATAATTGCAGGCGTAGGAACAGATGATGAGAATGTTTTGCTTGTTCAGTTAGCCAGTCAGTTGAATCCTGATATTTTTGTTGTGGCCCGTGCATCCCGGGATTCATCCAAGAAATTCCTGGAGGAAGCAGGTGCCCACAAGGTGATATCACCCTATGATATCGGTGCCCGGCGCATGGCCCATGCGATTTTGCGCCCTACGGTCATTAAATTCCTTGAAACCGCATTTAATGATGAGTCAACCGAATTTCAATTCGAGGAAATCCGTGTCAGTCAGGGAGCAAAACTCGCCAATGTCAGCCTGGTGGATTCCGGGATCCGGCAGGAGATGAATCTGATTGTCATTGCCATACAGGATAAAAAAGGAAAAATGATGTTTAACCCTAAAGCAGATACAAAATTTGTCATTGGGGATACTATTGTAGTCATGGGAAGTGCCAAGAGCATTAAACAGCTTGAAATCCTGATGCGGGGATAAACCTTAGGTGATAACCAGATTTAATCCGGATACTATTCGTATTTCTGGTCGTTCCTGTTAATATTTCGTGTCAGCCACAATCTGTGGTGCTTTAAAAATTTTTCATCAATAATCGTTTTAAATAGCAGTTATAATAATTATTCAATTTAATTAATAAGCAGATACAAAGGGAAAAAATGGCAGAAAAACAATTGATTAATCCTAAGGGAAGTGAACATATCTATCAATCAATGCAGTTTTCCCAAGCAATAAAATACAAAAATACTATTTGGGTATCAGGCCAGGTTGGTGTTGATGAAAATTTTAAAGTTGGGCAAGGTATAGAAGATCAGGCCCAAATGGCATTTCAAAATCTTGAAAAAGTATTAAAAGAAGCTGGAAGCGGACTGAAAGACATTGTTGAGCTTGTAACCTACCATACTTCAATGAAGGATATAGGCGGATTCTCAAAAGTAAAAGCAAAATTCATCCCTGAAAACTACCCAGCCTGGACCGCCGTTGGAGTAACCGAACTGGTATTGCCCGATCTCCTTGTGGAAATAAAAGCCACTGCAATTATAGACTAAAACCTGTATTTCGCCCCTTCCTTTAAAGATCTTTTTTAGCCTTGAGTTCATTTCCAAATCTTGAAATAAAATAATCTCATGAGTCGTGTGCTAAGATATAGAATTATCTTGAGGTTTGAATAAAAATCAAGTTGGTCTTCAATATACCGTAAAGCAAGATTGGGAAATTTGACAATATTTTTTCCCATATATTGGAATTTCAAATCTGATGCTTAAGGGATTGTTCACACCACATTTGGTAGTCTATATTATTTTTTTAAAACCATGGCTGGTGAATGAAGCTATTGGTATTTTTCGGATTTTTGATCGTCCGTTTTTATACCGATCTTCGTTATAATTTTAATCTCGAATTGATAATTATTATTTGCATTAGAAGACCTTTTGCAGTATTCTTCTTCGTATAAATCTCGTCGAAATTCAGAGGGCTATAATGGATAAATTTTATTTGGTCGCCATCCTGTTAAGCGTTATTGGTGTTGTTGTGTATTATTTTTTCTGGTATGCCCCCCGAAAAAAAAGAATAAAAAATTTAACTCGATATGCTATGCCTTATGGGTTTACGTTTACGGGTGAAACAGATGTAGTTCCGAAAGAAAAATTTGCTCCCTTGAGGCTGTTCAGCCTACAGAAACCGGGTAATATGAAAAATGTTTTCAAGTGTGAGAAATCGTCGATGTGGATTTTTGATTATGAATATAGCATCACATGGGACCAGACGGTTGGTCAGACAGTTGCAGTGTTTAAGACCGATAACATAAAATGGCCACATTTGGTTATCGAGAGCAGAAAGAAAGAACGATTTACTGTTGAGGCAATGAGAAAACTGACTCAAAAGCTTGCCAATTGGCAGCTCAGATGCAAGGAAATTGATGTTTCATTTCATCCTGGTTTCTCGAAAATTTATCGGGTCTTCAGTGACGATGTTCCAGAAAAGTTCAAAAATTTAATCCCAGAGCCTGTGCTTGATCTGTTGTGTCAAAATCCGGGATGGAATGTTGAGGCGATGGATCGATGGGTATTAATGTATCGCCAAGGGAAGTACGTTAAACCAAAGGTATTTGATACTTTCATTAATATGGTTTTGGGCATGTATAATCATATTAAGCGATGATATGAATCTCTTGATAATGAAACTTCTCCATAGCTCATATTCACAGATATTGATCTTATCGTTTCAATCGGCGGGTCACTCAACGGTGATGTGCTTAAAAGGCCTTGGTCATCGTTTCGGCCATCACTTTAAATCATAGCCTGGAAGGG
>CAXHYW010000346.1:0-4931 GCA_964021475.1 uncultured Desulfobacteraceae bacterium
CCTTTTTTGAAAAATAAAGATTGGCAAGTGCAAGCAAAGAGGTTCCCCCGATCATTTCATCTTTTTTAACAAACTCCTAATCCTCTTCCGGGATATCCAGGTCAAACAATTGCCGGGTGACATTCAAATAGAGGGAATCATCTCGATGATCCCCGGTGTTTCTTAAAAACAGGATGGGATCATGAATGGTTCTTGTGGCAATGGCCTGGGTCATGCGCCGGATCGCTTCAATATCTTCCCGGGACAAATGGGATAGAGAAGAGATGGTTTTATTAAATTCCATTTCCACGATACGGGTCATCTTATCATTGATGGCCTTGATGGTGGGAACAATGGAAAGACCATCCATCCATTTTCGGAAGGTGAGTACGGCTTCCTCTACAAAGCGTTCCGCTTTGATGGTCTCCTGTTCCCGCTGGGCGATATTGGTTTCAACGATGCTCTTTAAATCATCAATATCATAGACATAGGCATTGGAAACCTTATTAATAGCCGGGTCAATATCCCTGGGTACGGCAATATCAATAAAAAACAAGGTGTTGTGGTTTCGTTTTTTCATGGCCCGCTTCACCTGTTCCTGGGTCAAAACATATTGGGTGGCACCGGTTGAGCTGATAATAATGTCCACATCTTTTAGTGCCGCTTCCCTCTCTTCAAACTGGACCGCCTGGCCGTTAAATTTCTGGGCAAGGGCCAGGGCATTTTTAAAGGTCCGGTTCGCCACAATGATCTGCTTCACATTATGTGACATCAAATGCTCCACGGCAAGTTCCGCCATCTCTCCTGCACCCAGCAGCATCACCCGTTTACTTGCAAGATCGCCAAAAATTTTATTGGCAAGCTCGATGGCGGCATAGGAGATGGAAACCGCATTGTCCCCGATACCGGTCTCCTTTCTCACCCGTTTGGCAACGGAAAAGGATTTATGCATCATCCGATTGAGCAACACCCCGGAAGCGCCTTCTGCCACGGCAATTTTATAGGCCTTCTTGATCTGACCCAAAATCTGGGGTTCCCCCACCATCATGGAATCCAGGCTGGAAGATACCTGAAACATATGGCGGATGGCCTCATCTCCCTCGAGGATGTAAAGGGCGGACCGAAACTCGGATACCGCTATTTTTTTATGAAGGGCAATAAACTCAATAATGGCCTCGATATGATCCTCTTGTTCAGGGATATACACGATTTCGGTTCGGTTACAGGTTGAAAAGACAAGCCCTTCCTTGATCCCGGGGGAGGCCTTTAAAAATTCAAGGGCCCCGAGGGTCTCCTCTTCTGTAAAGGACAATTTCTCCCGAAGTTCCACAGGGGCTGTTTTATGATTTGCACCGATTAAAAATATTTTTGACATGTTTCTTTCGCTATTTGGTAAAATTCTGGTGATGCCCGCCCAGAAAGATATTGACTCCCAGAAAGGTGAAAATAATGATCACAAACCCGACAATTGTCATGATGGCAGATTTTCGTCCCCGCCACCCGGAATGGAATCGAAAATGCAGCAAGGTGGCATAGAGCAACCAGGTGCCAATGGAGAAAACCTCTTTAAAATCCCAACTCCAGAACTGCCCCCATATGGCCTTTGCATAGATAAATCCGGTAATCAAGCCAAACGTCAGCAGTGCAAAACCGGTGGTCATGCAGGTATAACTGACATTGTCCAGAAAATCCAGGGAGGGCAGCCGCTTAAAGAAAAATCCCGGGTTTTTGCTTCGGATTCCTTTTTCCTGGAGCAGATATAAAATTCCTGCACCACAGGCAAGGCCCAGGGCTGCGTCCCCTGTAAACACCAGAACAATGTGGGCAACAAACCAGAATCCCCGGAGGGTCTCATTGGCGGCTAAAGGAGTGTCGGGTATCAGCATCACCGCTATCATCAGGATGGACAATAGGGTGGCCGCAAAAACACCTAAAATTTTAAGATTAAATTTATACTGGAAATATAAAAACATGCTGCCAAAGGCAAACCCTGCAAAGGAAAGGCTCTGCACCATGTTCTGGACTGGCAGATCCTTTGCGGCAATCCCTGTTAAAAGGATGCTGACAAAATGAACCCCCACCCCGGCTGACACCAGATAAAAAGAGATTTTCTGAATTCTGTCCTTTTGGTCAAACAGAAAAAACAGATACCCTGCCATGCTGAAAAGATATAACAAGGTTGCTAATTGCAACATAATACTGGCATAGGCCAATTGGTGTTCCATTTATTGCTCCTGTACAAGGCTTTTATAATCAAATCCTGGCCCGAGCAGTTCAAGCAGAACCGCATCAATATTTAGTTCATCCCCGGCTATAATCAGATCCGGTATTTTTTTTTCGACTAACGACGTGAATATTTTTTTATGGGCCTTGGGGTCATGGCCCCTTTCCAGCAGTTTTTTACGGACATTACCCATGAGCACGAGAAAGTCCCCATATTCCGGACCGAACATCTGCTCAAGATCCCTGCGAATTTTTTTGGCAAGAGCCGGACTTGCACCCGATGTAGAAACAGCACATACCAAGTCCCCCCTTTCCACCACTGAAGGGAGAATAAAATCAGACCGGTCCGGGGCATCCACAATGTTACACAAGATATCCCTGATTTTTGCGTCTGCCTGAATCTGTTTGTTCAACCCCCGGTTGTTGGTGGCCGCAAACACCAGAAAAGCATTCCCCAGATCCGATGGTTCATAGGATTTGCAGGTAAGAGAAAGGCCATCGTTTGGCTCAAACTTAAGGGAAAACGCCTCACTGATCACCCGCACCCTGGCATTGGATCGGGATAGCCCAATGGCTTTTCGATAGCCCACGTCTCCCCCCCCAACCACCAGGCAGTCACGCGCCGTTACATCCAAAAAAATCGGGTAATATTTCATCCTTGCTTTTGCCCCTTGCCTCTGACCCTTGTTTCACTTATCTTGTCTAAATAAAAGTTTTAGTATATATTGCCATCTATATTTTTTCAATATCTATTCACCAGATGCTTTTGAGGATGCCGATCCCATGATAATTGATTCCCATACCCATCTTTTTCCAGAAACGGTCAGAAACGACCGATCCCTGTTTTTTGAAAGAGAGCCTGAATTCAAATTGCTCTATAACTCACCCAGGGCAAAGATTTCCACAACCGCCGAACTGATCGACACCATGGACATCCACGGGGTGGATATTTCCATGGTCCTTGGGTTCCCCTGGAGAAACCCGGACACTGCCAGAAAAAACAATGATTATATACTTGAAGCGGTTCAGGCCCATCCAGACAGGATACAGGGGCTTGCCTGTTTTGATCTGGCCTGGGAAGGTGCGGCCGATGAGGCGATCCGCTGCCTGAAAGCGGGGCTTTCTGGTGTGGGAGAACTGGCCTTTTATCTTTCCGGTATTGATGCAACGGCCATAAGACTTCTGGAACCAGTCATGGCAGCCTTGAAGGACAACGGCAACCGTCCGTGCATGATCCACACCAATGAACCCGTGGGCCATTCCTATCCGGGCAAGACCCCGGTCACCCTGGAGCAGATTGATACCCTGACAAAAGCATTTCCCGATAACAAACTCATCCTGGCCCATTGGGGTGGAGGGATTTTTTTCTACCATGTCATGAAAAAGCAGGTTAAGGAAAGCCTGAAAAATGTCTGGTATGATACGGCTGCATCCGTCTTTCTCTATGACCCTGAAATCTATGATATGGCCGTACAGGCCGGCGTCATTGACAAGGTATTATTTGGCACGGATTTCCCTCTGCTGACACCGGATCGGTATTACGCAGACATGGATAAATCCGCCATGACAGCGGCCCATAAAAAAAAGGTGTTGGGAGAGAACGCCCTGGCTCTTTTCAGATAAACCTAATTTCAGCCTTTGGCACCATTATCAGGACTCGGAAAAATATAAAGATCCGAGGCAAACAAAAAAAAGCTTAATTTATGTCCATTTTTTTTAAGGAAGATCTTTATAGCAAGCTTCCCAAAAGTCTGATCCTTGGAAAAGATAAATTATAGTGACTTGACTCTTGAAAAAAATGTTATTTTTCCAAACCGGAGATTATTACTTCCGTTGCATGTTGGAAGGCTTTTACACCACCATTAACTCGTGCAACAATCTGCATCCCCACAAGAAAAGAAAAAAATGCGTAGGCCGATTCTTCAACTGTGCCCGTGAAAGATAGTGACCCCTCTTCCTGCCCTTGCTTGAATGTGACTGCGAATATATCTACCGTATTCTGAATCGTTTCTTCAAGGATGCTGCATGAACTGCTTTGAAGGGTGTTTAGATCAGTACTAATGGCTCCGACCAAACAAAGTTGTTCCTTTTGCAGACCATCTTTGAAAACACCTGCGAGTTGTCTTAATTTTTGCGGGGCAAGTTCAGGTCCCTCAACGATATGTTGGTAATTGTTACCGTAAGATACCTGACATTGCTTTAACAATTCTTCAATTAGATTTTCTTTTTTGGGAAAATGATGATGAATACTGGCCTTTCGGATACCAACGGCATCACTGATGTGTTGATAGCTCATGGCGTTGATCCCAACGCGATGGATGAGATCCTTTGCAATATCAAGAATTTTAATTCGTGTATCGTTCATGTGAACTTACCTATCAATAGGTCGCTTAATAGTCAACCCCCAAAAAGCACCCATGGGCTTCATTTTTTTATTGACAATCTCCCTGCCTACTGATAGGTATTTTTTGTAAAAGATCCACATATAAGACTATTAATGCCTACATGGAAAGGTAAACACAGGTCAACATAGATGTGGTTTTTTTTGCATCAACGACCCTACCAATTAATAGGTAGTGAATATATATAATGCAAATATGGAATTCTTGATACTACACCTGCGATGGTATTTATTTGGCCTGGCTTGAATTGACGCACTTTTTTGAACATTTCTATAATTACCACCTTGCCGTGGGTAAAGTGGTAACGAACATAGGCGAATATTTTTC
>CAXHYW010000347.1:0-4921 GCA_964021475.1 uncultured Desulfobacteraceae bacterium
TCCCCTGATCGGTTCTTTTTTTTCCAAACATACCAATGCCTATAGTTATCTGCCGAAATCTGTATTGAACTTTCCAGATTCCGTTTCCTTTGCAAAAATAATAAAAACCGCAGGATTTAAGGAAATCCGATTTAAACAAATGACCTTTGGCATTGTCACCTTGTTTGTGGGAACCAAACGATAAGCCCCTTTGAGCCTATAACTGGAACAGCCCAAATTTGTAATAAAAACGTAATACCTGCACCAGGATTCCACGGAGCTAAAACCCCCGGCAGGAGAGTTGAGAAGGCCCCTTTTATCGAAGGCGCTCTGGTGTGACAAAGCCAACGTGCCTTGACAATCGTTATAGCTTACTTTATAAAGTTTCTTGCTTTAGCAATATAAACAATTTGGGGACTCCCCTCACAATATGATTGCCAGATACAAATGAAACAGACTTTATTTCAAACCGTTGAGGGAAAGCTTCTTATAATCGGTGCCTTCCTGACCATTGTGCTCGTTCTCTTTCTCGGAATTTACGGGTTTATTGATTTTTCTGCGACAAAAATACTTTTTTTTGTATTTTTATCCCATATCATGGGGAGTCGTGCTGGCGGGATTGGCCTTTGCATTCTCAACGGATTCAGCCCCCTCACCACCATTGCCTATAATTTTTTTATCGAAGTTTTGATCGTCTGTTTTACCTATTCAGGTTTTGTCTTGAGCACCACCAACTACCTTAAAGTTGAATGGATCAAGCGGTTCATGGATAAACTGGCAGTAAAAGCCCTGGAACGAAAAGAAAAAATATCTTCCTATGGATGGATCGGTATCTTCATTTTTGTCATGGCCCCCCTGCCTGTAACTGGGCCTGTGGTAGGATCCATCATCGGCTATATGCTAAAAATGAGCCTTGTCAGTAACTTTACCGCTGCGGCATTGGGAACACTGAGCGCCAATGTGGCCTGGTGTTATGGCTTTGAGTTTTTAGAGCAGCGCTTCCACATGATTCAATATATATTTGGCACCATTGTCGTTATTGTGATGATCCCCTATTTAGGGCAGATCAAAAAGTTTATTGCTGAGTATAAAAACACTAAAAATGAAAAACACCAAGACGATAGAGACAATCAATAGACTGGGTGCGCAAACCGATACCTCTCTCTTTTCAAAAATCAAAAAGATTTTTTAAGCAGGGTGTGCTTGGACCAATTTACATCGTCCCGTTCCGGATATTCAATATTATAATGCAACCCACGGCTTTCCTTGCGGATCAAAGCGGATTGGATGATCAATTCAGCCACTGTTGCCAGATTTCTCAGCTCAATCAAATCCGAGGTTACCTTGAAATCCCAATAATAGTCATTGATCTCCTGCTGGATATTTTCAATCCGTCGCTTGGCTCTTTGTAATCGTTTGTCAGACCGGACAATCCCCACATAATTCCACATGAGCCGTCGAATCTCATCCCAGTTATGGGAAACCACAATGGCTTCGTCGCTATCCCCCGCATTGGTTTCATCCCAGAGGTCCATACTCACAGTGATCTTGTTGTCAATGGACTTAAACTCCGCTAGGGAAGTTTCATAGGCATTATGGGAATAAACCAGGGCTTCAAGCAGTGAGTTAGAAGCCAGGCGATTGGCCCCGTGAAGTCCTGTGCAGGCGGTTTCTCCAACCGCATAAAGCCGCTGAATATCGGTTTTACCATTCAAATTTGTTGCCACCCCGCCGCACATATAATGGGCGGCCGGCACCACGGGGATTGGTTCTTTTGTCATATCTATGCCATATTCCATGCACCTTGCATATATATTGGGGAACCGATTTTTGATAAAATCGGCATCCTTGTGGGAGATATCCAGAAAAACAGATTCTGCCCCTGTTTTTTTCAATTCATTGTCAATGGCTCTGGCCACGATATCTCTACAGGCAAGTTCTTTGCTGGGAGAATAATCTTCCATGAACCTTCGCCCAGTTTCATCAATTAAAAAAGCGCCCTCCCCCCTGACCGCTTCTGAAATCAAAAAGTTCTTGGCTTCGGGGTGGAACAGACAGGTGGGGTGGAACTGGACAAACTCAAGATCAGCAACCGAGGCACCTGCCCTATATGCCATGGCGATCCCGTCCCCTGTGGCAATATCCGGATTGGAGGTATAGAGATACACCTTACTGGCCCCCCCTGTGGCAAGCAGGGTGATCCCGGAATAAAAGGTTTCTATTTTTCCGGTTTGATTGTCCAGAACATAGGCACCACAACAGATATTTTCATTCTGGGTGACCACCAGACCGTTTCTGACACTGGTGGAAAAAGTAATCAGGTTAACAGCGATATGATCTTCTAAAATGGTGATATTTTCATGACTTTCGACCTTTGCCACCAGGGTATCTTCAATCTCCTTTCCGGTGAGATCCTGGGCAAACACAATCCGCTTAGCAGAGTGTCCCCCCTCCTGCCCTAGGGCAAAATCAAACTGGCCCTGACCGTCCATGTTAAAGCGAGCCCCCTGGCCGGCCAATTCAACAATACGCCCGGGTCCGTTTTCCACCACCATTTTGACAACTTCCTGATTGCACAGGCCATCCCCAGCACTCAGGGTATCTTTTATGTGGAGGTCAAAGGAATCCAGTTCACTAAAAACTGCGGCAACACCTCCCTGGGCCAGGGCGGTGTTGCTTTTTTGGATTTTTTTCTTGGTTACAATGGTGACCTTTCCAAATTGTGCCACCTTCAATGCATAGCTTAACCCGGCAATACCACTACCGATCACCAGGAAATCCGTTTTTTTTATCATAGCAGGGAACTTCTTTTCTTTTTTCGGGTGCTCAAGCCAATAAGCAACCCGACAATGAAGACGCCAGCCCCACTAAGGAACCACAATTTTTCTTCATTGCTCATATTTTTTTCAAGGGTGAGGATGTGATCCTTCTGATCCTGGGATTCTTTGGTAAGGGCTTTATAGCTGGCATTCAATTTCAGGTAATCAGCAGAAGCCTGTTCCAGTTTTTTGTATTTTTCCTCAATATCCACCAGCACCCTATTTTCCTGGGCCAAAACCTTTTTCTTTTCCTCTGCCTGTTCAAGAGTTGTCACCAGACGTTCATTTTCACTTTTCAATTGCCGTACCATCAGGGCTTGAGGGACCGCTTCTGTGAGAAAACGCGACAGCACCCACCCGGTCTTATCATTCTGGGTCTTAACGTGGGACCAGTCTTTCTGGTACTCAATGGTCTCAAGTTTTGAACCCGATATGAGCATGGCAACAATCTTGTGCTCAACACCGGGACCCGTCCGCATGGTAATTTTTGTAATGCCGCTGACATAAATATCCTTGGCAGCAAGGGGGCTTGCACACATCCATCCCAAGAGGCAGATGGCCGCCAGAATTTTCGTCATTTTCATCATATTTCTTTATTCTCCCTAGGGGTTATCTCGTTCATGACCTATCCATTATCACTGCATATCGCCAATATCAAGCCCCTTTACAATATTCATATTGATTTTGGATATTAATTTTGACCCCCATCTTCTCAAACAGACGGATCAAACCGTACCGGGTTCGGTCCAGAAAAATGAACTCAGGGTTGATCCCGTTGATGTGGGTCCGAAATTCATTCATTTTCATTCCGATTTGCCGTCCCTTTTCCATGAAATCCGGATTGGCCCCAAAATCAAACTGGGCATTTTTAAACAATCGACTATACCAGTCACCAATCTCCATGAACACTGCCACCATCCTGTCGCTAATATCCGCATCAAGCCCGGGCGTAATAAATTTCATCCGGGTTAATAACGCCTGGTAGGCCTTTTTATCGTGGTTTCCCCCCTGTTGGACTAATGCCTGATACAGGTCAACAAAATCCGGTTCAAAGGACCGGACACAGCCAAAATCCAACAAACTGACCGATAAATCTGGGGAGATTAAAAAATTGCCCGGATTGGGGTCGGCATGGATAAGGTGCAGTTCGTAAAACCCTTTGACAAAAATATCATTCAAGGTCTGGGCCACCTGGGTTTTACTTTCCTTATCAGGGTTTGTGGCAAGCCAATGATTTAAGGTTATTCCCTCCATGCAGGACATGGTCAACACGTGACGGGTGGAAAGTGCCTTAATCACTGTTGGAATCCTCACCCGGGGATGGTTTAAAAATTTGGAGAAAAACTCAATATTTTGAGCTTCTTTTTCATAATCGGTTTCCGCGAGAAGAACCTGTTCAATCTCATCCAAAGCTGTTTTGATAATGGCAAACTCAGCCATGGGCCGTAATATGGTTTTAAGCAACAAGATATCATTGGAAATGGTTCGACCGATATCCGGGTACTGGATCTTCACGGCCAGGGATTGATTTTCCCTGGAACGGGCCCGGTGGACCTGGCCCAGACTAGCTGCTGCAAAGGCCTTTGTGTCAAAGGATTGAAACATAGTTTCCGGAGGGGCATTAAAATTATTGATGATAATTTTTCTGACCAGGGCCCGGTTGATGGGAGCCACCTGATGATAGGATTTTTCAAGCTCCCGTTGAAAACTTTTTGGGAAGAATTCCCGCTCAAAGCTAAGCATCTGCGCAATCTTCAGGGCAGTGCCCCGGAGCAGGGAAAGGCCCTGGAACAAAATTTTTGCATTTTTTTCATCCAGCTTTTGTTTAACCTGGGTCTGATTTTCCTTTGAAAGAAACGGGCGTTTTATTAAAAAACCCAGGTGGTTGGTTCCCATCCTGGCCGCAATTTTTCCCGAGGAAAAACTCCGGGTAATCTTCCCCTTTGGCATGGTATCCGTCATGACTGATTGTCCATAAATTTGCGTTTTATAGTATGAAGGGTATCCACACCGCCTTTGACCCCATCCATTCTGGACAATATATGATTTTTAAATAAAAATATGCCGATATCAAATATCCTATTTCCGATTCCGGCACCGATAGAGGCTGCGGCCAGATCAAT
>CAXHYW010000348.1:0-4920 GCA_964021475.1 uncultured Desulfobacteraceae bacterium
GGCATACGAGATTCTCCGGAGTGACTGGAGTTCAGACGTGGGCTCTTCCGATCTAGTTGATAAAGTTGGCATAACAGGCATAGTGGGGATCAGAGATGATGATTTCATCCCCGGGGTCCACCAATGCGGAAAAGAGCAGAAGCATGGCAGGAGAGGTTCCCGAAGTCACCAAAATCTGCCCGGGATCAACCATCGTACCATAGGTGTCTTTGTGATATAAGCTTATGGCCTCCCGAAGACGAATATCCCCCAAACTGTGGGTATAGCAGGTTTCATTTTGGGAAATGGCCTCAATACTGGCCCGATTGACACACTCAGGCACATTAAAATCAGGTTCCCCAATTTCCATGTGCACCACATCAATCCCCTGGGCTTCCATCTTGTGGATTTTTTCCAGGATATCCATCACAATAAAGGGGGTAATAGTTGAACATCTCTTTGCAACCGGCATTTTACAACACCTTGTTCAAAGGATATTCAATAATGCCTTCAGCGCCTTCCTTAAGCAGCTGGGGAATCAGATCTCTGACAAGATCCGTCTCGACGATAGATTCCACTGCGAACCAGTCCGATTGGTACAAGGGTGAAACAGTGGGACCCTTGAGACTGGGTAACAGGGAAACGATTTTGGCGATTTTATTTTCCGGCACATTCATTTTAATTCCCACCAACTTGTCAGCCACCAGAGCGGCCTGGAGCAACAGGGCGATCTGCTCGATCTTTTCGCGTTTTTTGGGATCTTCCCAGGCTTTTTTATTGGCAATGAGCTGGGTATTGGTTTCCATAACAACGTGGATTACCCGCAGATTATGGGCCCGGATGGTGCTCTCGGTTTCCGTGATTTCAACAATGGCATCGGCAAGACCCGATACGATTTTAGCTTCGGTGGCCCCCCAGGAAAATTTTACATTTACATCAATTTTCCGCTCCGCAAAAAAACGCTTGGTAAACTGAACCAATTCCGTGGAAATGGTTTTGCCGGCCAGGTCCTCAAGGGTTTTGATGGGAGAATCATTTGCCACGGCAATAATCCACCGGGCAGACCGAGCGCTAACCTTGGAATAGATAAGATCTGCGACAACATGAACATCGGATTCATGCTCCGCCACCCAGTCAAGACCGGTCAGGCCCGCATCAATAACACCGGTTTCAACATTGATGGACATTTCCTGGGCACGGCACAGGGCACATTCAATGGCGTCATCGTTAATATCGGGAAAATAACTTCTGCCTTCCACACCAATTTTCCAACCAGACCGCCTGAACAGATCGATCGTCGCATTCTGGAGACTGCCTTTGGGGATTCCTAATTTGATTATTTTTTCCATTATTTATATACCTTGTCTATTTATATACCACATCAGGGTCAAAAACCCTTTTGCCCACAATTTTTAATTCATTATTTTCAACACGCTTGAAAAAACAACTTTTATAGCCTTTATGGCAGGCGGCACCGCCCACCTGTTCCACCTTTAAAAGGATGGTATCATGGTCACAGTCCACCCGGATTTCTCTCACATGCTGGACATGCCCGGATGTTTCCCCTTTTTTCCAAAGAGTTTGTCTGGAACGAGAAAAATAGGTTGCCTTACCGGAAGCAAGCGTTTCATCAAAGGATGCCTGACTCATATAGGCAAGCATCAAAACTTCTCCTGTGTCGCAGTCTTGGGCAATGGTGGGGATCAACCCCTCGCACTTTTTAAAATCAAGCTCAAAATCAGGTATCACCATAACGAACTATTATTCCTTTATATTCATAGCATTAAACCTTTTCAACTAACCTTTTCCCATAAAAAAGTCAATTTTTATATATTTGATCAAGCGGGCATTTATATTGCCATCCGAACCGTTATCTGTTAATAAGCTATTGAAAATAGTCAATTCTAATAAAAAACCCAAGGTGTTATGGCAAATATAAAAAGCAAATCCGAAGTTCTGAAAAAAAGAGAAAAAAAGGGAAAAAAAAGCCGGGTACTCACGTTTTTTAAATGGAGCCTTATCGGATTTACCATACTGGGTATTCTTGGGGGCGCCGGGGTCATCGGACTCTTTGTCTACCTAAGCCAGGACCTGCCTAAGATAAACACCTTGAATGATTACCGCCCGGCAACGGTTACCTCAGTGTTTTCAGATGACGGGCGCAAAATAGGCGAGTTTTACAAAGAGAGACGGATCGTCATCCCCCTTTCCCAGATGCCAAAGAATCTTATAGATGCCTTTGTGGCAGCCGAAGACTCCAGATTCAGAACCCATCCGGGAATTGATATCCAGTCCATTATCAGGGCTTCCATCAAAAACTTCCAAGCCGGCACGGTTGTCCAGGGGGGTAGCACCATCACCCAGCAGGTGACCAAATCATTTTTGCTAACCCCGGAAAGAACCTTTAAACGAAAAATAAAAGAGGCGATGCTGGCCTACCGGATTGAAAAAAAGTTTTCCAAGGACGAAATCCTCTACCTGTATTTAAATCAGATTTATCTGGGACATGGTGCCTATGGGGTGGAAGCGGCCTCGGAGAACTATTTTGGTAAGCACACCAAAGACCTGAGCCTTGCAGAATGCGCCATGTTAGCAGGGCTTCCCCAGGCCCCGAGCCGATATTCCCCCTTTCGATTTCCAGACCGGGCCAAACAGCGGCAGATATACACCTTGAATCGGATGAAAGAGGAGGGAATGATCTCCAACCTTCTCGTAACCGAAGCCATTGACCGAAAACTGGACATCAAACCCCGGAAGAACTGGTTTATCGAACGGGTCCCCTGCTATACCGAACATGTCCGGCGGTATGTGGAGAAAAAATATGGAGAAGATTCCCTTTACAACCAGGGACTCCAAATTCACACAGCCGTCAATATTGAATTACAAAAAATCGCCAGAGATGCCGTTGGGAACGGATTAATAGCACTTGACCAGCGTACCGGTTACAGAGGCCCCATTAAAAATATTGCAGCCCTTCAGATGGAAAGTTTTTCCAGGGCAATTGCAGAACAGATCAATAGTAATCTTCTTGAAAAAGAAAATATCTACCAGGGCGTGGTCCTTTCCGTGGATGATGAAAACAAGATAACCCACATACGCGTCGGGGATTTCCACGGACTCATCCGATTAAACACCATGACCTGGGCGAGAACACCGGACCAGGAGGTTGCCTATTACGAAGCTAAGGTCAAAAAACCGTCCCAGGTATTTAAATCAGGGGATGTCATCCTGGTTAAGGTGCTCAATAAGTCATTGGAAGACAATGCCTATGAATTTAGTCTGTATCAAGAGCCCATTGCCCAATCTGCTCTGTTAAGCATTGAAGCGGAAACAGGACAGGTAAAAGCCATGATCGGGGGAAGGGATTACAGTAATAGCCAGTTCAACCGGGCATACCAGTCCCGGAGGCAGCCAGGGTCTGCTTTCAAACCCATCATCTATGCCGCAGCCCTGGACAAGGGATACACCGCAGCCAGCGTGATTGTGGATTCTCCCGTTGTTTTTGAAGACAAGAAAAGGGATTTTGTGTGGAAGCCCAGGAACTACAAAGAAAAATTTTATGGTGACACCCTTTTCAGGGAAGCCCTTGTCCATTCACGGAATGTGGTCACCATCAAAATCCTCCAGGATATCGGTATTGACTATATTATTGATTATTCCCGAAAAATGGGTATCAGCTCTGATATCAGCCACGATTTGTCCATTGCCCTGGGGTCCTCGGGCGTGTCCCTCCTGGAACTGGTCAATGCGTATTCTGTTTTTTCAAATCTGGGATATTTAATTGAACCAGTTTTTATCACCAAAATCTATGACCGGGATGGAAACCTGCTGGAATCATCCAAGCTTGTCCGAAAAAAAGTAATAGATATGAGCACCGCCTATATCATGACCAACATCATGGAAAGTGTCGTAAAATCAGGAACGGGTAGGCGGGTGAGGGCTTTGAAACGGCCGGTGGCAGGGAAAACCGGAACCACCAACAATTTGATGGATGCTTGGTTTATGGGGTATACCCCCCGATACACCACCGGCGTTTGGGTGGGTCTTGACCAGAAGGCACCCCTGGGAAAAGGAGAGACCGGTTCCAGGGCAGCCAGCCCCATCTGGCTTGACTATATGCAAAACGCATTGAAAGGCAAGCCAACCCTCACCTTTAATGTACCCGAAGGAATTGTATTCGCCAAAATTGATGCCAAAACCGGATTACTGCCCATCGAAGAGTCTGAAAAAACTATTTTTGAATGCTTCAAGGAGGGAACCATCCCCAGGGAGTATACCACAAAACCCAATGCTGCTGGGTTCGAGGGACTCTTCAAGGAAGGGATCTAAAAGATACCCCCAAGGGGTATCAGCCCCATCAGTCCAGCAGCACATCAGGCCCGGGCAAGATCCTTTCTGACATCCACCTGGCCTTCCAGGAGGCTTTCATCGGTCTGGATGGAAAATGAAATCCCGGGATAGGCATTTTTCAATTTTATAAGATTATAGTTTTTGTCCCCCCGAAGGCGAGATTCAAACCGGGGATGAATCCCCAAAAGAATATGGGTTTCCAAATTCGTTCGGCAGATCTCGTCAAATGGTTCAAGGATTTGGCATACCTGGTCCCTTACCTGGTCATATACAAGGGCGGAGAAGACCAGATGACCAAAGGCCGGATGCCATGGCCCTGCCAATACCAGGGAGCTGTCTTCCATCATTTCACTGGCCTGGAGACCCATGCGGATGACGGTCACATTTGCACGAGTTAGGATTTTGTACATCTCTTTTACCAGATCCACACTCTGATCCAGTCCCAGAGAGAATAGCGCCCCTCTTGATACCATTTGGCCAAGGGACTGCCCTCGAGCACCATCAGGGGATAAATCCTGGCCACATCCGGTGCCAGAGCAGCCACCTGCCTGGTACTGGAAAGAAGGCTCTCCTCGCTGTCCCCGGGAAGCC
>CAXHYW010000349.1:0-4914 GCA_964021475.1 uncultured Desulfobacteraceae bacterium
TGGAAACTCTGGCCCGATGAAAGCTGGAGCCCTGTTTCGCTTTTAAAAGGATTTTCTGAGCTTTGGAAAACCTATATCCTTTTCGGCCATGGGAGGTTCGGTAAATTCAACACCGGTCAGAAATTGTTTGCATGGTCCATGATTATCTGTGTTATTGCCATCACCGGCAGCGGGTTCATGCTCATGTTCCGTGACACTTTTTCAACGGCAGCCCAGGAACAGGCACGATTGGTCCATGGAATATCCTTTATCCTGATTGGCCTGCTTTTACCGGTCCATATTTACCTGTCACTGATCCCCATGAACCGGCACGGCATTAGAGCTATCTTCAGGGACGGTAATATCCCTTTGTCCATCGTTCGCGAACATCATCCCATCTGGTACGAACAATTGAAACAAGAAGGGGAGCTAGGCGAATCGATTAAATACAATGACAATATGGGCAGGAAAAAGGATTAAATGAACAATCCCGAGGGGGGGCGATATGTCCCCCGAACCTTGTGGTTTGATTTAGATCCCGAATCCGGTTAAGCCGGAAATAACAAATCACAAACTTGTTTCACTGAAGATTTTTAATAAACAGACTCCAGTAATACTCAGCACCACCTTCAAATGTCAGTTTCTGCTCTTCCGGTTGGTTGAAGGATTGCATTCCTAATGGTTTAAGATACAATTTGTAGTCATCCTCTATACGTAAGCGTTATAAACTTTTCCGCATACACGTGATAATGAACTTCAAAAATGTGTTGATAATTCATTGTAAAAAAAGAAAAATCCACTCATTATATTAATAAGTTTATTTTTAGTGTCGGTATCAGCCGTGGGCTTTTTGCGTCGACTGATATCCTTGTTATACATTACAATCCATTCTCTTTGTATGTTTTACCATCCGGCCCAAGAATGTTTATCTCTCGGTGTTTTCTGGGCTTAAAGTATCCATTCTGTTCATATGCAACTGAAAATACCTTCAAAGGATGCCCCCACCCATTCTTTTTTTGAATATGTATTTCATCAATTGTCCCAAGTCCTATTTCTGGGTAGACCTTGCTTCTCAGAAGAAAGTAAAATTCATCAACTTCATTAAGCATTAACAATGAAACAGATGATCCACTATGAACAACATAGCGCCTATAAAAATATTCCTGAAGTTTTTTTAATGTATGTTCAAATTTTGAAAGGTTTATATCAGGGTATTCTCTATTAACAGCTCCTATTAACTTTTCAACTTTGTGCCCAAATTTTTTTCCTTGTTTATCAAGATTTTCATGAAGTTCTGTTAGGTCGGAGCTTTCGCTGGAATAATTTTCTATTTCTTTTTGTAGTAACAGGATTTTAATAATCTGCTCCGAAGCAAGCCAGAGTAGATTGCTGGCACCATTGACAAGATGATTTAACCACAACAACCTACCTTCTATGTAGTTTTCATCTGACTTCTGAAGCCATGCGTTTAAAGCTAAATATGATTGTGAATCCATTGTTTCATTTCCCTACTGTATTACACTGCTCTTCAGCGGCCGCGTTTTTTTTGTGATCCGCTGCAAGAGCTTTGTTCTGTGCCTGTTGATGAGTACTCATTTTTTACAATTTCTTGTGCACGGTACGATGCCTCATTAGCACTATCAAACTCTTGTTTATAAAAGTAGAAAAATGCAACATTATATTGGGCAAGCTCTAAAAAAATATAATTATTACTTGAATGGAAAAAATGGAAATCAGGGTTTTTTGTATGCAATACACATAGTGAATTGTGCTTTGAATTTTTTGATTTTACGCTAAGTGTTTTTAGAGCATTTCTTAGATTTGAAAATACCTTTGACGGACTTTGATTCATTGGACCTTGAAACATAGCAATAGGCATTTTTCCAATGTATGGGATATAGTCTGAACCTTTGACTTTGTTTAAATTTCTTCTGAGGTCAAGAACATGAAATTTGTATTCAAGAGTCTCAAGCCAAAGAATAATTTTGTCTATGTCATCATCAGAGAAAAACTCATCGAGCAAGTCAATATCATTGAATTTATGTTTCAGGTGCCTTTCCAAAGCCCCTAAAATGTTGTTATTGCAATCTTGGCACGCTGGAACTGTTGCCTTGTTATAAGTTTGAGAATTGTTATTTGTTGTAGTAACAAAGTTTCGCTTAGTGCAACGGTCATAAACCCATTGAGGAATCACATGTTCCTTAGTTAGGTTTTCAGATTCTCCGCAAAAAATACAAATACTTGTTGTGTGATCTTCAACAATTGAATCTATGATTTTCTTTTGATTTTTTTTTATCTTTTTTCGGAATTCAATAAGCTTGCTATTTAAACTCATTCTTGAATGTTTACTCCTTGGAACATAAACCAATAATTATACAGTTCAGGATAACTTCTTAAATTTTAATATTTGGCAGGATAACCCGCCAAATTAAGTGTTAACCAACCCAAAAGTTTAAAATTTAATCAATATTTCATAACACCATTTTGAATAGCCGACAAACAAATAAAAAATCAACTGGTACATTGAACACTTTCCAATCCCTGATTAATAAAATTGGTTTGTGGTATGTCCGGCAAAAGAAAATTTATTATATTAATAAGTGTTGTTTGAAAAACAATCTGAATCGGAATGTTACCAATGTAATAAATGTACTTTTAACGTCGCTAATCACCCATGCGGCTTTTTGCGTCGGGTGATTAGCGACGTTATCCATTATCAAGAGCGGTTCTACCGAGTAAATTACTGGTACGAGAAGATCCGGAAACGGAACTTTAAAACCTGGCTTACCAGCCAGGCAGACATTCAAAAGTATTGCACCCGCATCCGCCGCCAGAGCCTTGGTTTTTGGTCCGGTCAAAAACATTTTCGCATCTAACTTTTTTCCATTTGCCGTCGACTTTCTTCTCGCAAGCATGTACACTCATTTGCTTAAAATCCGCCTTTTGATGCTTTCCTATGGTGAATTTCTTTTTTACGTTAAATTTGTCGTTACCAGTAACCTTTACCCGTATCACCTGGCCGGATTTGTTTTTTAAGCCGACACACCCCGTGGCGATAGCTTGCCAATCAGATCGGCAACTCATGAGCCACCCCGCGTCTTTCCAATGGCAGGCCTGGCGAGCTTGAGCATCCGGCTGAAGGACAATCCCCAACAAAAGAACAGATACAAAAATCCACAGGCGAAATGGAACCCAATTCCTATTGACGATATGCTTAAAATACATGGAACCTCCTTTTGGACGACAATTATTTGGAACTGATTTTCGAAATGACGGGCCGACAGTAAAGTTTATTGGACATTAGCATTCTTTTTCAGGAAATTTCAACAGGGAACATCCGTGAACTTTTTCGAGACTACAAAAAACAAAAAAAAGGACATGCTGTATTAACAAGTCCTCTTTTCCAAAAGTGATTCTCCAAGAATCTTACCTAAGATATCACGCAAACCATCCTGGCAACAACAAAACAAACACTGTCAATCAAGGCAAGGCTTTTAGATCCGTACGTTTTCTGCTGATGATATCGTATATTCGTGCAGGGGTAACCTATTCGATTATGTGGGCTATGAACATGAGCTGGATATATTAAAAATCACCCTGTAAAAAGCGGCAGATTTCGAATTGCATACCATCAGAATTGGTTTCACATATTTGGGAAAAAGGATAGAGTGTTTCTGCCGTCTATTCCTTGAAAAATATCATTATTGGGTCGGTTTTTGGAAAATTTCTAATAATTTGATTCCCTTTCGCACAGAGAAAAAAGGAGAGTATTGTGGGAGATGACACGTTGTCTTTTGAATTATATGAATTTGAGGATGATGAAATAAACGGTATGTTTGTCCCCCCGGAAACAGAAAAATGGCAAGGTGACTCTCCAAATAAGAGGACTGCCGTGCCTCGGATCAAAAAATTTGATGATACCATATATAGCGATGTGAAAATTTCAAAGAAAGTGACCAATTACAGGGATATTCATCATAACCTCAATACATATATAAATTCCAAATCCACCCAGAACAAATGGATAGTCTATTTAAGAGTACATAAGCAGTTGTGGTTCAATGGTGTATGTTTTTATAGATAGGAGATGCTTTTGGTCAAGAAAATCATTAAAGAGTTGAAATATGGCACCCAGCACGGCATTGGCATTCCATATGCATCTGTTGTAGGTACAATAAAATATCAGAATGTCGCGAAAAATATGCTTTTACAGACCTCCATCCGTTCTTGAACTGCAATAATCTGATATTATTGCCGCAAAGACGCCTTCAGTCGGTTGGGTTTTTCAAAATAGGCAAACAGATCCAGAATATGGCGTATCAAAAGATCCGATGCCGCCAGGGTTTTGGTTGCCAGCCCCTCCTGCCCCAGCACAGCAATCCCCAATATGGCTTCTTTAAGTATCTGTTCGTCATTGGCCCCGTTTCCCACGGCAATAGTGTGTTGGGGACCAAGTTTCCCAAGATAGGCAAGCTTGGCCAATGCCTGGTTTCCTTCGGGTATGATGTGCAGGGTACACCTCACATTTTCAAGCTGCTTTTTAACAGACCCAAAGGTATCTGCGGTGATCACATGAAAGGTAAGTCGATCCGCAAGTTGATTGATCTTTTCTTTCACCCCGGCAATTAAATGTCCGTCAGTGGCAATGGTGCCATTAAAATCCAATAACACATTTTCAATTGTAAGATCATGGGATCCGGGGATCTGAATTAAAATCATTTCTTTCTCCTTTTGACTGTCCCGATCATCGAAAAAGTTACCATTCCTTTGTTAATTGTCCCTGGGACAGGCGCATGCCTGTGTCGGCAATGCGTTTCACCTGGTCCAGATAATGGGAAACCAAAAGAATCGTGCACTCTTTTTTCACTTCAACCAGAAGCGCCTCGATCATCTTGCAGGCGGTGTCATCCAAAGAAGAGGTGGGCTCATCCAGCA
>CAXHYW010000350.1:0-4911 GCA_964021475.1 uncultured Desulfobacteraceae bacterium
GATCTACACATGGGGGCACACTCTTTCCCTACACGACGCTCTTCCGATCTGTCCGGATTTTGGGGCAAGGGAAGTGTGTCTTGGGTTTGTTTTTCAAACCGGCTACCCCTGAGAAGGGCTTTTATTTCACCCATTTCATTGAGAAGTTGTGACATCTTTTCTTCAACGGCAGACAAGCGTTCCTGAAGATCTGCCGGATACTCCCCGCTGGCCTCCCCTGCCAGGTCTTTGCACGGTCTCTGCTGGTCCGATCTCTGCGGATCCGGTCTCTGCTGGCCCGGCCCTTCTGGTCCAGTATGCCGAGCCTTTTTGGGGGACGAAAGAAAGTCCAGACACTGATCCCAGAACAATTCCATGGGCATATCTGCCTTGCCCTGGTTGTCGTTTGACAGCTTCAGGGCAATGGAACGGATACACCGGGAGGCATCGGTATCGGGGAAAAGCATGAAAAAAGGAATCTGGGAGACCACGGAAATAGGAACATTATGATCCTGGGCCACAATTCCCAAGGGAGAAATCTTCAGGTCAAGAAACTTATGGACGGTTTCCTTGAGCCTGGCATAAGCCTTTTTAGCAGCACTAGCTGTTTTTACATGGTTGATCACCACCTTTATCCGGGGAAGTCCCTTGTTTTTTGACAACACCTTTAACAGAGAATAGGCATCTGTGAGGGAGGTGGGTTCCGGGGTGGCCACCAGGATCATTTCATGGGAGGCTCGGCAAAAGGACAACACCTGGGAGGAGATTCCGGCCGAGGTATCCAGAATAAAATAATCATAGGAAGATAATGCCAGAAAAGAACGGATCAGACGTTTGGACTCTGCCGCTGTCAGGTCCGCGATCTTTTCAACCCCGGAACTGCCGGGAATGATATCAATGCCCTGGAAATCTTTGATCATGATTTCACCCAGGGACAATTCGCCGCTGATCACCTCTTCCAACCCGTACTCGGGAAATAAACCCGTCATGATATTCACATTGGCAAGACCTAGGTCAGCATCAAAAAGACAGACCCGATGACCTGCGGCAGCAAGTGCCAGGGACAGATTCAGGCTGATACTGGTTTTACCCACCCCGCCTTTTCCACTTGCAATGGTGATCACTTTTGCCATAATTATTCTACCCTGTCCTTGGGTAAAGCCATGATCTGCAACTGGGTTGGATCATTTTTCAATGAAAACTCAATGGCGGTGCAATCAGACTCCCTTGTTAATCGTTCATGGGATTGGGCCACAAAAGTTTGAAACAGATCGGCCCTATCCCCTTTTGCCGGATACCCCAAAAGTTGTCTGAGCCATTCATAGCGTTTGTAAAGGGATGCAATGGCGTATTCCTGCCTTTTAGGATCGGTGATGGTGACACAAAAACTTAACAACAGGGACAGGTTAACCGGTTTTTGAATCTCATTTTTCAGAGCCCAGGCCTCTTCATAGAGCATTTTATAAAACCAGGTAAATCCCGAAAAATGGATAAACAATGGTTTAAATCGATACTGGGGAAATTGGTTGTTCAAGTTACGGATAAAAACAAGATTATCGGGATCCGTAATACCGCACACAAGGGTCTTGCCTTTAAAGATAAGGGGAATGACCCTGTGCTCCCGGGCCATCTCTTTGTTTATAATCAACGAAAGGGCTTGCCTGGCCGCCGCATCAAAAATAATATCGCTGATGGAACGAAAGGGAATGTAAAACAGATCAAAGACAATTTGCTGGAGCTTAGGTTTGGATATCAGCTTTTCTTCCAACAAAAGGCTCATAAACGGGATATTCATTTCAATGGACCGATTCCAGGTTTTTTCAACCGAAGATTTGGGCAAAATCTGTTCTATAATCAAAAAATCCTGAAGGGTAATGAGCTTTCCATGTTTCTCCAGGACACAATAATTATCCGTGGGAGTGATCAGATTCAAATCACACAGGATCATACCAAACAACCGGCTTTTGTTTGAACTAGGAGATTCGCGTCTTTTTTTCTGGATTAAAAGAACCCGTTGAACATCTTCGGGGTTCACAAGCCCCTCATCCACCAATAATGCGCCTATTTTTCGGCGGGGTTGACCCTTGGATTCCATTAAATTCATGAATCAGACCCATTGGCGGCCACGGGCAGATAAACACAAAAACAGGTGCCGACCCCTTGTTTGCTGTCACAGGTGATCCGGCCACCCAGTTCCTTGACAATGGAATGCACAATGGCCAGACCCAGTCCTGAATTTTTTCCACTTTTTGAGCTGTTATAAGGCTCAAACAAGCGTTCCTTTATGCCGGAGGCAATGCCGGGACCATTGTCCTGGATACGGATTTCAATGCTACCGGGTAGTTGTTTCTTCTCATCAATCAAGATTTTTGCAGACCCTTGCAAAAACCGAGTCTGGATATCAATTTTCCCCCCGCTTTCCATGGCCTCCGCCGCATTTTTTACCAAATTAATCAGTACCTGCTTTAATCCATTTCCATCAGTTTTAATCTCCGGAATTGCAGGGTCAATCTGAAGATCGGCCTGGATCTGCCGGGGTAGCAGAATCGATTTTTTTAACACCTCCAAAATTCTCGTGCAGAGCCGGTTAATATCGATGTACTCAAATCCGCCAATCTTTGGTTTGGAAAAACTGGATAACCCCTCAATCAGAGTGGAAACACGAAGAATCTCTTCTCCGACAACGGATAATTCTTCCTGGGCCGGGTGTTTATCCGGCAATTTCAGACTCAGGGTTTCCAAATAATTTTTGATGATAGAAATGGGATTGTTTATTTCATGGATGACCTTATCGGTCAGGGTGGTATAGGCTTCCATTTTTTTGTCATTCATATCGGCGGCATATTCCTGGTGAAACAAAATATTCTGGATACACATGCCTGCCTGCTTTGAGAAAAGCGTTAACAGCCCTTTGTTGCGGTTCAAATTTTGGGCAAGATCGGGGTCAACCCCCAGAACCATTACCCCGATTCCCTTTCCTCTGGAAGCTATGGGAATACAATACCCCCCTTGGGTTTCCAGCAGTCGGATGATCTGGGTATCTGAAATCACCCCGGAAGAATCCATTGAGGATTGAAAGCGTGTCTGAATGGCTCCTTTTATCAGAGATTTCACAAACATGCTGGTCCGGTTGGACATGGGCAGTGCAATGCGCCGGACAATTTTATAATTTTTATCCGCAGGGTTGCAGTCTCCTGTCAGCATCTTTCTTTCCCGATCCAAAAGAAAGAAAAAGACCCGGGGTACATTAAACACAATGTTTAAGCCCTTTTGGACTATTTCCAATACATCAGGGATATCCTTTGCGGCCAATAGATTCTGGAGGGTGCCGTAAAAAAGGGACAAATCCTTCATTTCCAGGGCAATGGCCTGTTCAACCCCTCTGTCACGGCTGGGCTTAAGTTTAATCCCCAGACTGTTGACCATTTCTGCGACCTCCTCCTCAGCCTCGGAGAGGATCTGCCCAAGCCGATTTTCAGGAATATCGGTAAGGGGTAGAAGTATGGAGATCTCTTCCAAGGGTTCAGGCCCTGCAAGGATATTGGCCAGGTAAACGGTTTTTACATGGGCAAGCTCCTGGCCAATCTTGTCAATGGGCTCATTTATAAACAAGACCGCATCCGAGGTCAGGGGATTTAAGTTCCAACGACTGAAGAGCCAGGCTGATACCTGGGGGGTGTCCGCACCAAACAGATCCATCTCTCCATCGGTCATCTCTTGTTCGCAAACCGCTGTTTTCAAGAGGGCCTGGTACTGTTTTGGAAAGGTTTGCATCAGGGTAAGCCGGCCAATATCATGGAGAAGTCCGGCCAGAAAGAATTCCTCCGGGTCCAAAAAATTATTTTCCAAAGCCATTTTCCTGGCAATGATGCCGCATTTATAGGAATGATACCAGAACGGTATGATATCAAATTCCGGCAATTTTCCGGACAGGCTGAAAAAATGCATGGCAGAGGAGCTTATGGCCATATTTCGGATGGTATCCAGCCCCAGATAGACCACCGCGGTTTTGATGTTATTGACACCCTTTGGCAAATTTACATAGGGAGAACCGATAATCTGGAGCAGCTTTGAGGTAAGGGAAGGGTCCGTAGAAATAATCCGGGTCAGCTCGTCTATATCTGCCCGATCATCTCCACAGGCCTGAACCAGTTTCAGCATCACCTGGGGGAGCTGGGGAAGATGATGTGACTGCGTAAGTTTTTCAAAAACGTTTTTTAGCGCCATTACCCAACTCTGCCCTAAGAATAGTATAGAAAAATCAATATAGTTTTTCGCATTGTCTAGTATATGCTTCTCTATAGTTATTTTGCGCCTAGAAATCAACTCTTTTAGGAAATTTTAAAAATATAAATTAGGCCCCGCTATTTTATATTTCCTTGGGGTCACACAATTTATCCGATGAGACCGCAACCCGGCCGCATCCGCCACAGGTATATTTCAATTTCCCCAACTTTGGTTTACAGATATGCTTGGCATCCATGGAAGACTCTCCGCAATCTTCGCAGACATAGGCCTCTAAAAGTTGAACCGGATCGCATAAATGTCCCTGGTCCTTTGCCACTTTACCACAACTTTTGCACGTATGAAGTTCTGTCATGGGGCACCTCTCTTTTTATACGGATTATAATCGAGACTTTAGCACATGAACTTGATACAATATGGGGAACAATTAACCGAATGTCAACCTCAAGGAAACCCGCCATGTTTACCCATAACGACCTTCTGGAAATTGCCATAAAAATGGAAGAAAACGGAAAAGCCGCATATGAACGGGCCATGACCGGAATAGAAAACAAAGAATTAACGGAGTTGCTCCTGTGGATGGCAAAGGAAGAAGCCTGTCATCAAAAATGGTTCTTACAGCTAAAAGAGACCCAGCCCCAGGAGATCGGAAGAGCACACGTCTGAACTCCAGTCACTCCGGAGAAT
>CAXHYW010000351.1:0-4904 GCA_964021475.1 uncultured Desulfobacteraceae bacterium
CTTGCAGAGGCAAAAGCGTTCTTGCGGGACGATGATCCTGATATCCGCAGTATGGCCAAGGAAGAAATTCCCGCTCTTGAGACTCAGGTTGCCGATTTGACATCAAAGATCAACCTACTTTTGATGCCAAAGGATCCCCGGGATGAAAAGAATGTTCTTCTTGAAATCAGGGCAGGCACCGGCGGGGAAGAAGCCGGTCTTTTTGCAGGGGATCTTTTCCGGATGTACTCCCGGTATGCGGAAACAAAAAAATGGAAGATTGAAATAATTGAAAAGACCGGGTCCAGTTCCGGTGGATTCAAAGAGGTGGTTTCTCTTATCAAGGGAAAGGGCGCCTATTCCAGCTTTAAATATGAAAGCGGCACCCACCGGGTGCAGCGGGTGCCGTCCACCGAGACCCAGGGGCGGATTCATACCTCTGCTGTTACCGTGGCGGTTCTGTGCGAAGCCGAGGATATTGATATCGAAATTAATGCGGCCGATATCAAGGTGGATGTGTTCAGGGCATCCGGTCCTGGCGGACAATCGGTCAATACAACCGACTCTGCCGTCAGAATTACCCATTTGCCTTCGGGGGTGGTGGCCACTTGTCAGGATGAAAAATCCCAGCACAAGAACAAAGAAAAGGCCATGGGCGTTCTTAAGGCCCGGGTTCTGGATGCAAAAATCAAGGAAGAAGATGCAAAAAGGGCGGCTGACCGGAAGGGGCAGGTCGGGACCGGGGATCGGAGTGGCAGGATCAGAACCTATAATTACCCCCAGGGCAGGATGACGGATCATCGAATCGGGCTCACTCTTTACCGGCTGGACGGCATTATGGAAGGGGATATTCAGGAAATTATCGATGAGCTTAAAACCTATAACCAGGCCGAGTCATTAAAAGATATTGGATAGGGATCATTGATCGACTGGACAATTATCAAAATTCTTGCCTGGACAGAATCCTATTTCAAAGAGCATGACGTAGACAGTCCACGGCTTGCGGCTGAGATTCTTCTTTGCTTCAGCTTGGGTGTCCGGCGTCTGGATCTTTATCTTCAACACGACCGGCCCTTGGAAAAAAATGAACTTACCCGGTTTAAGGGATTGATAAAAAGGCGAATTGGGCGTGAGCCCGTGGCCTACATCACCGGCGAAAAAGGGTTCTATGAATCCGATTTTCAAGTGAATGCGGGGGTGTTAATTCCACGGCCCGATACCGAAGTGCTGGTTGAAACAGCCATTGGTCTGCTGGGTTCGGGTACAGATCCGTTCATGCCCAAAAAGGTATTGGAGCTTGGGGTGGGGTCGGGTGCAATTGTGATCTCTCTGGCAAAAGCCTGTCCGAATCATACCTATTATGGATGCGATCTTTCCCCCATCGCACTGGAAGCTGCCATTAAAAATGCAGGCGCATTGTCTGAAACGCCCATCCGATTTTTCCGCAGCTCCTGGTTTGATGCCGTTGCTCATAAGGAAAGGTTTGATCTGATTTTATCCAACCCTCCCTATATTCCCACAGCAGATATTTGCGAGCTGGCATCTGAAATAAAATTCCATGAACCCCATCTGGCGCTGGATGGTGGGCTGGACGGTCTTGATGCCATTCGCCAATTGTTGGACCAGGCACGCAGCCGGCTTTTACCCGGGGGAAGAATTCTCATCGAAATGGGGTTTGATCAGCAGGAAGGGGTGGCATCCATTGCCACCTCTTTTTCCGAATACGAAATCCCTGAGTTTGTAAAGGACCTGGCGGGTCACCCCCGGCTGGTCCATATAAAAAAGTACGATGAAAAAATGAATTGATTATCCCATCCTTATTTGGTATATAAATCGGGATTTTGTTTTAATATTTAAAAACGCACATCCATGGACCTGGGGTCAGGTGCTTTTAATCGAGTCGATTTCCGGGGATGAAGTGGGTGAAGGCAACAAAAACCATTAATTAATTTGGAGAGAAAATGGCTTACATTACAGTTAGAGAACTTTTGGAAGCAGGTGTTCATTTCGGACATCAGACAAAACGATGGAACCCAAAGATGAAAAAATATATCTTTGGTGCCAGGAACGGTATTTATATCATAGATCTTCAGCAGACAGTGAAATTGTACAAAAAAGCCCACGATTTTATCAAGAGTGTGGCCACTGAAGGAAAAGATATCCTTTTTGTCGGTACCAAAAAACAGGCATCTGAATCCATTTATGAAGAAGCCAATCGTTCAGAGTCTTTTTATGTTGAAAATAGATGGCTGGGTGGGATGTTGACCAATTTCCAGACCATTAAAAATAATATTACCCGGTTCCATTTTTTACAGGGCCTTGAGGATGACGGAAGCCTTGAAAATTATCCCAAAAAAGAACAGGGAAAAATGCTCAAGGACAAAGCAAAGCTTGAGTTTGCCATCGGCGGTATCAGCACCATGAAACGACTGCCCGGTGCTATTTTTGTCATTGATCCCAAAAATGAGGCCATTGCCATTAAAGAGGGCAGGCGCTTAGGGATCCCCATTGTTGCAGTTGTTGATACCAATTGTGATCCAGATGGTATCGATTTTGTTATTCCTGGCAATGACGATGCCATCAGATCCATTCGTTTGTTTGCTTCCCGTATTGCTGATGCCACCATTGAAGGACATCAGATTTATAAGGAACGTCAAAGTGCTCAATCCGATAAGGGTGAAGCAGAAGGGCGACCCCCGGAAAGAGTTGAAGAGAAAGTGGGTGTCGAAGTGCTTTCCGACGGTACCGACGGTCCTGTGGTTGAAAAAATTATCAGAAAAACCACACCGGTTGAAGAAGCTGTCGCAGTTGCCCCAGCAGTGGACGCACCCGCAGCTGATGCAACGATTGAAACAACAAAAGAAGTGACTGAATAGCGAAAATTTAAGGAGTGAAATAAAATGGTGGAAATTTCTGCAGCAATGGTAAAAGAGCTTCGCGCGGCAACCGGATCCGGTATCATGGATTGTAAACGGGTTCTTGCCGAAGCGGAAGGTGATTATCAAACAGCAGTGGACCTGCTGAGGAAAAAAGGTCTTGCCAAAGCCGCCAAACGGTCAGGGCGTTCAACTTCTGAAGGCCTTATCCATACCTATATACACACCGGTGCTAAATTGGGTGTGATGGTGGAAGTGAATTGCGAATCTGATTTTGTGGCCAAAACAGATGATTTCATAGAGTTTGTAAAGAACATAGCCATGCATATTGCCGCTGCTAACCCTGCTGGTTTGGCTCCCGAGGATGTGGATCCCGCAGTTATAGCCAAAGAACGTGAAATCTTTACAGCCCAGATGATAGAAGAGGGAAAGCCTGAAAATATGATTGCGAAGATTGTGGATGGTAAAATTGAAAAATTTTACAAGGACGTCTGCCTTCTGAGCCAGCAATATGTTAAGGATCCCCAGAAAACAATTACAGATGTCCTCAAAGAAGCCATTGCAAAAATTGGTGAAAATATTCAGATTAAAAGATTTGTACGTTTCCAAATAGGAGAGTAAATCTTGGAAAAAAAGCCTGAGTTTGAAAGGATTCTGATTAAACTGAGTGGTGAAGCCCTGATGGGAAATCAGGGCTTCGGCATCACTCCTGAAATGATCCATTATGTGGCAGAAGAAGTCGCCAAAGTCTTTCGACTGGGTGTTCAAATCTCTGTCGTTGTGGGTGGTGGTAATATTTTCAGGGGCGTTGCCGGCAGCTCTGCCGGTATGGACAGGACCTCGGCTGATAACATGGGAATGCTTGCCACCGTGATTAACAGCCTGGCCCTTTGCGATGCATTGGAAAAATGCGGGGTGCCCACACGGGTTCAGTCCGCTATTCGAATGGACAAGGTTGCAGAGCCCTTTATCCGGAGGAAGGCCATTCGTCACCTTGAAAAAGGACGGGTGGTTATCTTTGCCGCAGGGACGGGCAACCCATACTTTACAACAGATACTGCAGCTGTGTTGCGGGGGCATGAAATCCGTGCCCAGATTCTTTTTAAGGCAACCCAGGTGGATGGCGTCTATGATAAGGACCCCATGGTCCATGATGATGCGGTTCGATTTGATGAGCTGTCCTATATGCGGATCATTGAAAAACAATTGCATGTAATGGACATGACCGCCATTTCCCTTGCAATGGAGCATGATTTGCCCCTCCAGGTATTTGACCTCCACAAGGCCGGTAATATTTATAAGGCTGTTCTGGGCGAGGATATCGGTACCCGGATATATAATAAATAAGCTAAGAGCAAGGGTCGTTTTCAGTGTGGATATTTTATTCCTGGGAAAGGTTCTTGCCGATAGTTGTTACCTTATTATTTAGGATATATTGTTATGATAAATGAAGTGATCGAAGAAACCCGCGACCGTATGGGGAAATCGGAAAAGGCCTTTGAAAAAGAATTGACAAAGGTTCGTACCGGCAGAGCATCCCAGTCAATGCTGGATGGGGTGAGAGTAGATTATTACGGTACCCCGACCCAGTTGCCCCAGATGGCAACCGTTTCCATACCCGAAAGTCGGATGATTACGGTGAAACCATGGGATTTAAGTGTTATCAAAGAGGTTGAAAAGGCAATCTTAAAAGCAAACCTCGGCCTAACACCTTCCAGTGACGGCAAACTGATTCGGATATCCATTCCCCCCCTGACAGAAGATCGAAGAAAACAAATCGCCAAAAGTGCTTCTAAAATTTGTGAAGATTACAAAGTGGCTGTTCGGAACATCAGAAGAGATTCCAATGAAATGATCAAGGATCTTCAAAAAGAAGGGGATATCTCCGAGGATGATAACTTTAAGGGGCAAAAGCTGATCCAGGAGATGACGGATCTGTATGTCAGAAAGTTAGATAGTATTTTTGCTGCCAAAGAAAAGGAAATCCTTGAAGTCTGAAACGATACAGGCCGAAAGGCTTGATCCGAAAAAACTTCCTGCCCACGTTGC
>CAXHYW010000352.1:0-4900 GCA_964021475.1 uncultured Desulfobacteraceae bacterium
CCTCCCCGGGACTGGGACGGATTCTGGGTAATGACCCAAAAGTGATTTCATCCAAATGAGTTAATGGAAGAATTCTTTTCGCTTTAAATTCAACCCCTTGTTTCCTTAAAGTTATTTTGAGGTATACACATTTGATCATGGCATAATACCCATAGATAAATAGGAAGGACAAGTCAAGGAACCGCATCTCTGGTTACCAGGCCTTGATGAAAGAAAGAAACCTGACCATTTCCGACTTCCAATAATTTTTCAAACTTTTCTTGACAAAAAGGAGCTTCCTATCCTAATGATTCGTCTATGCAAAACAAAAAGAATCAGTTGCTCAAAATCACCCGCCCCGGAACCGTTGGCATCTTCCACCGGGAAAGGTTATTGGATCGTCTTGAAGAGGGACTCCAGAAACAACTGATTTGGATATCTTCCCCTGGCGGTTCTGGAAAAACCTCTTTGATGGCTGATTTCATCGAACAAAAGAAATTATCGTGTCTGTGGTATCGTGTGGATGAAAGGGACAATGATATTGCTTCTTTTTTCCTTTACCTGGGTATGGCTATCCGGTCAGTTGCCGACGGGTCAGTTAACCTTCCCGCTTTTAGCCCGCATCATATGCCAGGTCTGTCCACCTTTGCCAAGCATTATTTTGAAAACCTGTTCAATTGTATTGCTTCTCCTTTTATGCTGGTCTTGGACAATTATCAGGATGCCGGTGAAAGTGAAAAGCTTCACAAGGTTGTCAGCGATGCCCTTTTGGTTATCCCTCCTGGAATTCATCTGACCATCATCAGCCGGAAAGCCCCCCCGCCATCCTATGTACGGTTCAGGGCAAACAACAAGATGACCAGGCTGACATGGGAAGACCTGCGTTTCACTATGGCCGAGGCATTTGAGCTGATGAAAAGACGATGCAAATCGCCTTTGCCGGACAAGGTATTGGAATACTACCACGCAAAAACCGACGGATGGGCTGCGGGGCTAATGCTCGCCTTTGAAAGTGCCGATCCTCTATGGGTTCCGGAAAAAGAACTCACTATACTGCCTGCGGAAAGTATTTTTGCATATTTTGCAACCGAGGTGATTCAAACCCTTGATCCCCTTACAAAAAAGTTTTTGGTGATAACCTCAGTTCTGCCCGTCATGACCCTGGCTCTTGCCCTGGAACTGACCGGGTTAAAAAAATGCAAACAAATATTACAAACCCTTTGCAATAACAATTTTTTTATTACTGAAACTTACAGGAACAGCGGCTACTACCAGTATCATCCCGTTTTTCGGGATTTTCTGCTGGCTGAAGCAAAAAAAGAACTGGCCTTAAATGAGTTGTCTGAACTCAAAAGAAAAGCGGCAAGACTTCTGGCCGAATCTGGACAGGTTGAAGATGCGATCCCTTTGTTGATTGAAGAACAGGCATGGCCGGAGGTGATTCCTCTGATTCTTAAATCCGCTCCTGCAATGTTCAACCAGGGAAGGACCATTACCATACATGGATGGATAAATATCCTGCCGACTGATATCCTGAATTCAAATCCCTGGCTCCTGTTATGGAACGGCGCCAGCATTATTCTGACGCATCAGGACCAGGGCAAAGCCTGTTATGAAAAAGCCATCACTCTTTTCATGGCGGCCAATGACCGTTCAGGCACTCTTATCACATGGGCAAGACTTGTTGAATTCTATGTACTGACAAGGGCGAACTATGATGAACTGGCAGACCTGATCAAATGGCTTGAAGACTTTCTGGGCGAAGACCCGGTTTTCCCGTCCCAAGAGATTGAGATTGTTATTACAGGCTCCGTTCTTTCCGCCCTGGTACTCCATCTTCAAAATCATTCCAATAAAGATGCGTGGATAAAACGGGGCAGAAAACTTCTTGAACATAAGATGAATTCCGAACCCGGCATCCGTTTAGGAATCTGTCTTTTTTTTGCATACCGTTCCCTGTCTGATGACCGCATCAGCGCAGGCATGGTGTATGACAAAATTTCCCCTGTTGTCGATCCTTTGGCTCTGCCCCCCATTGTCCGCGAATTATGGCATATCGTGGAAGCACTTCATGCGTTCTGGATTAAAGCAGATGGCAAAGAAGGTGTAAAGGCAATTGACAGAGGACTGGCCTCGGGTCTGGAAATCGGCATGCATGCATTTGACAGCCTTCTTTTAATTCACGGCATCAGGGGGGCCTTCTTTTACCGGGACTTTAGGGCCATGGACCGGTATGTGGCCAAACTCCAACCCCTTATTGGACATCTTGAAAATTTTGATGTCGGGAACTACCACTATATGCTGTCCCTCAGGGCCCTTTCGGAAAACAGGCTGAGACCGGCCCTGGAAAACGGGCTGACTGCCCAACGGATTTTTCAACGCTTGGGAATCCCGGTATCATTATGCATTTCCAACACGCTTCTGGCCATGATTTATCATCACATGGACAGACCGGACAAAGCAGATCACCACCTTGCCAAGGCAAAGGATCAGGTAGCAGATCCCAGAGTCGTGGAGCTGAACTGTCTTTTACCCCACGCCTATATTGTCCTGGAAAGAGGAAACCTTGCAAAAGGACTCAAACTCCTGAAACAGGCCTTGTCCCTGGCAAGACTTAACGAATACTATATATTCCGCTGTGAATGGCCGGCCATGCTGACCAAGTTATCCAAGACAGCGCTTGAACATGATATTGAAATCGATTTTGTCAGGGAACTGATCGGAAAACGGAGCCTGTTTCCCCCCAAGCCCCCTGTTTTACTTGAAAACTGGCCCTGGCCCATAAAAATATATACCCTGGGTCAATTTAAAATCGTGGTGAACGGAAACCCGCTCAACTTTTCCGGAAAACCGCCCCAAAAACCCCTGATCCTGTTAAAGGCCATATTGGCTCGGGGTGGCCGTCAGGTGTCCCAGACATATCTTGCCGATACCCTCTGGCCGGACACTGAAGGTGATGCATCCAGCAATTCCCTTAAAAAAAATCTCCAGCGCCTCAGGCGATTGATGGAGGTTAAAGACGCCATTCTCTTGGCTGACGGGCAATTGTCCATAAATGACAAAAAATGCTGGATTGATTTTCAGCCCTTTGAAAAAATTATCGATACCATTGAATCTGTCATGAAAACCAACAGGGAATGGCAGGAATCCGGCATGAATAGTCCTGACCCGGCCAGCCTGCTGCTCCTTGCCGAAAAAGCCTGCCGGCTCTACCAGGGTCCGTTTTTAAGCAATTTCACCCCGGAGCCGTGGACCGCCGGGATGACGGACAGGCTTCAGCAACGAATGCTGCGAATGGTTTCATGGATCGGAAATCTTCTGGAGGATTTAGAACGCCTTGATGAAGCGGTTGAATGGTATCTCAAGGGTCTTGAAGTGGATCCCAGACCTGAAGAATACTACCAGCGTCTGATGATCTGTTACAACCGCCTGGGCCGACGCACCGAAGCCCTCATACTTTATGACCGCTGCAAAAAGACACTTGATGCAAACTTCGGTATCACCCCATCAGCTGCCACAAGAGAATTGTATTTCTCCATACAAAAGGATTCCTCTGTTTAAAGGCCACCTCTAAAGCCTTTGCCTACTGCTTCCCATCTTTTTTACCGTCCATATGGCAATCAAAAAGAACGGGATCAGTGACAAAAATGCAACACGGATATCGAAAATCGTTGCCATAATTCCGAACAAAAAAGGCCCGATTAAAGAACCGGTCTTGTTGGCCAGTCCCCAGATAAAATAAAAAAAGCCTGTTTTTGCCGGGGGAACAAGATTTGCCATAGTTCCCCGCAGCAAAGATTTAGTACTCCCCATAACCAGAGATAAAAGGATGGAAATGATAACAATATGCTCCAGAGTACTGGCCATGTAAAAGAAAATAGAAATTAAAATCCACAAGACAAGGCTGATCATGATGGTGATCCTGACGCCGATCTTTTTGGAAACCACTCCTGCCAGTCCGGTAAAGGGAAATGCCAGCAACTGGGCCCCAATCATCAGAATCGCAATGGTCGACAAAGAAATACCAAGCTCCGTTTTCACAAAAATTGCGCAGAATCTCATGATGGCCGACATGCCTTCTGTTGCAAAAAAAAGCGCTGCCATATTATACCATAATCCAAGTTTGACTTTAACGGACGCCTGTCCGCCTTCCAGACCGGGTCCCCTTAAATCCTCAATTTTCCTGATGGGGATGGAACAAATAATGAAAAACAGACTGCACGGAATAAAATAATAATAATGGTCTTCCCAATTATTGGGAAAAGATCCGGATAAAATCAAACCGATCAAAAGTATGGCTATCCCTCCCAGATACCCGGCGCCCCATCCCCATGAAGAGAGCGTCACCCGTTCATGGGCTGTTTTACCAAGGCAGATCAGAAGAGAGTCATACCGGGGTATGGAGGCAATGTAACACGCATTGCCGATGGTAAAAAGGATCACTGAAGCCAAGGGGTATTCAGGCAAAATTATAAATGAAAGAAGCGAAAGGATGCTGCATGCAACGGCCAGGGGAAATATTTTCCATTTCCCCCCTCTGTCGAATCTCAGTCCGAAATACAGGGCGAGCAAAATGCCGATCAGGGCAGATATTGATGTGACAGCCCCCATACCAGTGTTCCCTTATCCTGAAAACTGGCCTTGATCAGTATGGGGAAAAAAAATGAAATATAAAGCAGGGAAAAAGATGAATTCCCGATATCGTAAAGAATCCAGCGCAGCTTGTCTTTTCCGGATTGAGTAATTGCCTATTCCTTTCTGCCAGCGGTTTCAATTAGCCCAAAACAACATTTTGTCAGGCATCAATGGTATTTCGTCCTATCATTTCCCCCGTCGTTTTTCAAGCACAGCATCTTTAAAAACGGCCTAAGGAATGGAATTTCAATTAAGTGGACAAAATCTTCTTAAATAACAAGGGGTT
>CAXHYW010000353.1:0-4894 GCA_964021475.1 uncultured Desulfobacteraceae bacterium
TTAGCCTTTTCCAGGGCAATTTCCAGCGCTTCTTTCACATCCTTGATACAGGTGAACTTGAGTTTATTCTTAATCTCCTTGGGTATATCATAGAGATCCTTCTCATTTTTGGCAGGAATAATCACATGTTTGATCCCAGCCCTGAGAGCCCCCAGGGTTTTTTCCTTGAGCCCACCAATGGGCAGTACCCTTCCCCGCAGGGAGATTTCCCCTGTCATCGCAACCTTGTTATCCACCTTCCGGTTGGTAAAGGCTGATACCAGGGCCGTTGCCATGGCAATTCCGGCCGAAGGCCCATCCTTGGGAATGGCACCAGCAGGAACATGGATGTGGATGTCAAAATTTTCAAATGCATCCTTGTCAATCCCCAGGGCCTCCTGGTTGGCTTTGGTGTACGTCAGGGCGGCCCTGGCCGATTCCTGCATTACTTCGCCGATTTGTCCGGTCACCGAAAGCTCGCCCTTGCCGGGAAACAGGGAGATTTCGATATAAAGATGCTCCCCGCCATATTCTGTCCAGGCAAGACCGGTTGCAAGCCCGACCTGACTTTCCTCCTGATCCAACTCCGATACATAGTGGGGGGGCCCAAGATAGCGAGTCAGATTCTGTTTTGTCACCGCAAACCGGCCTTTTTCTCCCTCGGCAATCCGACGGGCAATCTTTCGGCAAATCGTATCCAGCCTGCGCTCCAATCCCCGCAATCCCGCTTCCAGGGTATACTCTGAAACAATGGATTCCAATGCACCGGGACTGATATGGATGGACCGCCTGATCAAACCATTATCCTTAAACTTTCTAGGAATAAGATGTTTTTTGGCAATGGTTATTTTTTCCGGATGGGTATATCCGGATATCCGGATCACCTCCATTCTGTCCAGCAATGCAGACGGAATGGTATCGGTCATATTGGCGGTTAGAATAAACAACACATTGGAAAGATCAAAGGGCAGATTCAGATAATGATCGGAAAATTCAATATTCTGTTCCGGGTCCAGGGCTTCCAAAAGAGCAGAAGAGGGATCTCCTCTGAAATCACTTCCCAGCTTGTCAATTTCATCCAGCATAAAGACCGGATTATTGGTACCGCATTGACGCAACCCCTCGAGGATTCTTCCCGGCATGGCACCGATATAGGTTCTTCTGTGACCCCGGATTTCTGCTTCATCCCGGATTCCCCCAAGGGAAAGTCTGTGAAATTTTCGTTTCATGGCCTTGGCAATGGCCTGCCCCAGGGAGGTTTTCCCCACTCCGGGAGGACCCACAAAACAGATAATCTGTCCTTTTTTCTTGGGATTGAGCTTTCGGACACTCAAATATTCAAGGATTCTTTCCTTGGCCTTTTCCAACCCGTAATGATTTTTATCCAGGGTTTCCTCGGACTGTTTAATGTCCAAGAAATCTTTTGTAGAACGGCTCCAGGGCAGTTCTACAATACAGTCAAGATAGGTTCTGACAACCGAGGCTTCAGAAGAATCAAAATGCATCTGCTCAAGCCGTTTCAACTGTTTATATGTTTCTTCTTCACAACTCTTGGGCATCTTACTTTTTTTGATTTTGACTCTAAATTCTTCTATCTCAGCCAGTTTATCATCACTTTCTCCCAGCTCCCGGTGAATGGCCTTAACCTGTTCCCGAAGATAATAATCCCGCTGGCTTTTTGTGATTTCATCCTTCACATCTGTCTGAATCTTTGCCTGGACGGTTGAAAGATCCAGCTCCCTTGCCAGCAGATCGTTCACTTTTTTAAGCCGATCCACAGAGTCGGTAATTTCCAGTAGTATCTGGGCATCTTCCACCCGAAGGTTTAAATTGGATGCCACCAGATCTGCCAGTTTCCCGGGAGACTCAATATGGGACAAAAGATCCCCCACATCCCCGGACAGCTCCCCCTTCAGGGCCAGCAGTTTTTCACTACTTTCCTTAACATTGCGCATCAATGCTTCCACGGCGATGTCAATTTCTTTCGGGTCGGTGTCGCTGAGGATTTCGATGGTGACCTGGAAATATTTTTTCTTTTTTATATATTTAAGAATTTTTGCTTTTGCAATTCCCTGGACCAGTGCTTTAATCCGCCCATCGGGCATTTTGATCATTTTTTGCACACGCCCAATGGTTCCGATGTCATAGACATCATCAATTCCAGGTTTTTCAACCTCGGAGTCCTTTTGTGCAGACAGAAAAATATAGCGATCAAATTCCACACATTCTTCAACGGCTTTGATTGATTTTTCCCGTCCGACAAACAAAGGCAGTAGCATATCCGTAAACACCACCACATCCCTTACCGGCATCATAGGAAGGGTTCTGGGGATATCTTCGATATTCCCCTCTTTTTCTATAATCTCAATGAGATCATCAATATCTGCTTCCGCCATTTATGCTCCTTTATTAACACTACACTTAAACAGAACCGGGTTATGCATGTTGGGAGTTCCATTCAAGTGATTAAAGTTGATTTCTATCATATAATATTAGCTGGTTCTACAATATAACAGAATTTTCTTTTTACAATATCCTTGAAAAAATATTTTTAAAATCAGATACTCCGTGAAGATTTAAACAATTACACCCAACACTTAAGGAAACTGCCCATGATAAATTATACTCTGCCACTGATCGTGTTTATTTTCGGTGCATGTATCGGCAGTTTTTTAAACGTTTGTATTTTCAGAATACCTCAAAAAGTATCCATTGTATTTCCCGGCTCATTTTGCCCTATCTGTAAAAAGGATATCCCTTTTTATTGCAATATCCCTATCCTAAGTTATCTGTTTTTACGGGGAAGATGCTCAGGCTGTAAAACCCCGATATCTCCAAGATATCCCCTGGTTGAAATTCTAACGGGTGGATTCTGCGTTTTCCTATTTTTAAAGTTTGGCCTTACCCTCCCCTTTTTATTTTGGTTTACCTTTATTTGCGTACTCCTTGTCATTTCTTTTATTGACGTTGACCACCAGATCATTCCGGATATCATTTCCCTGCCCGGAATCTTCATTTTTGCATCTTCGGCAGCGTTCATTCCGGAAATGACAATTACCGATTCCCTGTTTGGTATTTTTGTAGGCGGCGGTATTTTATACACCATCGCATTCCTTTATTTCAAACTTAGAAACACACAGGGGATGGGGGGGGGAGACATAAAGTTAATAGCTATGATAGGGGCTGCCACAGGACTAAAGGGTATATTGTTCACCATTTTTACCGGCTCTTTTATAGGAACTTTCGGCGGGATCTGTGCCATACTCTTTTCAAAGAAGAAAAACTATCAGCTCAAGATCCCGTTTGGCCCTTATCTTTCTCTTGGGGCCATCCTCTATATATTTTTTGGAACCCCTCTAATAGAATGGTATTTAAGAAAAATTTCCGGATATTAATGACCCATGAATTTAATATCAGTATTTATCCTTATTTATCCTTTAGTATTTATTGATCAAGAAGCGTAGCAAACCTCAATGACCATCTTACCTTTTGTTGTCCGAAAAGGAAGTACCAAAATTTCACCACCCTCTTTTATATGGTCGATATTCTGATCAGCACCCTGACAGACTTTAACAAATTTTACTTTTACTTTTTTATCAAGCTCCGCAATTTTCGTTGTGACGTGACCTGCGATCATATTACTAATTTCACCAACCGCATCAATAATTTCTTCATTAATTTCAACCATATCCTCGCCAAACATAGCAGAGACAATACCCAAAATACATTTTTCAGAAAAACTGATGGCAGCAGACCCCTGAAGGTCACCCGTAATTTCAAGAATTCCGGTAATATCTCCATTGGAACCGGTATCTTTTTTCAAAAAAGGGGTTTCCGGTTTAACTTTCACAAATGCTGTGGTATCAAGAATGTGTAAAGCACCTTCAACGAACGGATTTACAAGTGTTACTTCCATATTTTCCTCCTGTTTTAATCGATTTTATGTTTTTTACTGAAAACTGGCAATGAAATTTATTAAAAATGTGAATAAATACTTGACACGCCCGGCCCAACGACGTAACGTACGCAAAAGCTGATTCAAATTTATTTTAACTTTAGGAAAATGTTTTCGAAAAACAAATTTTGTAGTTTGTGATTTCTAAAACCTAAAAAAAGGAGTGATACGATGAACAAAGGCGATTTAATCAACAAGGTTTCAGAAGTGCTTAGCAGCAAGAAAGAAGCTCAGGCTGCGGTAGACTGTACAATCAAAGCGATCACTGACGCTCTTTCCAGCAATGACTCTGTTACGTTAGTTGGTTTTGGAACATTTAAAACCGCAGAAAGAAAAGCCAGAAAGGGAAGAAACCCCCAAACGGGTAAAGAAATCAATATCCCCGCAAGAAATGTTCCAAAATTTGTTCCCGGCAAAGCATTAAAAGACGCAGTAAAGTAATCAAATCAATATTGGTAATATGTTCGGGCAGTATTTTAAATATTTTTAGATACTGCCCGAACTGATTTTATCCCATGAGCCTTAAAATAGAGGGCATCTTTATGCCGTCGGTTGGGGTGGATTTGGTATTCGATATGAATTCTACAAATCCCATATCCCGATCATCCATTATATATGATACTGACTTTGAAAAAAAGACCATTACTATTGCCCAACCGCTGAGAGCGATCACGGGCACAACTGTCTTTGATCAACTGCATCTGACGACCATTCTTTTCGATGGGAAACGAAAAGTTAGAGCAGGGATCCAATGTCATCCGATTCAATTTGATGATCACTATCGGCTTGCCAATCAAGCGACATCCAAGGCAGTTGTCCTCAAATACACTTCTGAGGCGCTAGAAACCAATATCCGCTCAGCCTTTCGGCTCCCCCTGAGCCAAAAATTCACCATTAAAGCAAAGATTATATACAACCAGGCTGAATATTATACTGCCAAGAACTTTACTATCAGGGACA
>CAXHYW010000354.1:0-4885 GCA_964021475.1 uncultured Desulfobacteraceae bacterium
GTCACGGCCACGGGAAAGGTGGGCGGCGCCACAAGACTCTGGTTTATGTCGTCAAAATAAAGGGGGTTGCCGTCCTTGATGGCTGCGGCAAAATTGGTGGTGTCCCGCCAGGTGATCCGGGCGTTGTGGGGGCTCAGCCGGGTTCCGGCTAAGCTGCTGTCAAGTTTCATCGTCTTCGAACCTCCACAGGTGATGGTGACAGATTAAACCATTAAAAATGGTTTAACCTTAAGAAATGTTCAGTGGGTTAGCTAAACCATAGTTTCAATTATTTGTCAAAAAGAAAACAATGTTTTATTTTGGAAGTTGCTGGATCACAACATTGTGACGTGATAAAAGCAGACATTAAACAGGTAAATTTGACAGAATGCCTTCGGGTTGTCACGGCAAAGATGGGAACCTTTTTTGGCAAGGGATCGGATACCAGGGGCCTGCATCTGGAAAGCATTTATAAAATCAATGGATTGGAGAAATGGATGACAAGTGAATTTATTCCAGCAGATGAAAATTATAAGGAAAAGGTAGTCAAGAGTTTTGAGCGGCAACGGGCCATGGAAACCATCGGAATTACCCTGGAAACCATTGAGCCGGGCCGGGTGGTTCTCCATATGCCTTACAACCAAGCGTATACCCAACAGCATGGGTTTGTCCATGCCGGAATTTTGTCCACCGCCCTGGACAGTGCCTGTGGATACGCTGCTTTTTCACTCATGCCCAGGGAGGCGGCGGTTCTTTCCATTGAGTATAAGGTGAATTTTCTGGCACCGGCAATGGGGGATGGGTTCATTATCACGGGCCAGGTGTTAAAAGCAGGCAGGACCATCACGGTCTGCCAGGCCGAAGTTTATGCGGTCAACGGCAACGAGAAAAAACTGGTGGCCCAGATGACGGGAACCCTGATGACGGTCATTGGAAGAGAGGGTATTGACCAATAGAAAACTTCCAATAGAAAACCCCCAGGAAAAACCGTAATCGCTTATTTACCAGCGAAAGTCTCCCGAAAGGTCAGGGTCCAGGGCCGGGGCAACATACGCTGGTATCGGGGACTTTATGCTTTGTCATCCACCAGGTCTTGCTCATCAAGGGCATCATTGGCATCTGCCAGACGTTCTCCCAGAATGCAGGAGATGTTAAAATTGAGTTTGGCAATAATAAAGGGGAAAAATTTTAAATCCTGTTCAAGCTTTAAGTAATCAAAGCGTAACACCGCAACCGGGCTGGACGCTCTGACATCTGCTGTTCTCCGGATTTGCCTGACATAGCCGATTTCACCGAAAATCTGGCCCGGACCGAGGGAAACAAGGTTCCTTTCTTCTCCCTCTTTTTTCCGGATGACGTCTGCCGTGCCGGATAAAATCAGATACATACTTCTGCCCTGAGCGCCCTGTTCCACCAATAATTGACCTTGTTCAAATTCGTTCAGCTCGGAGATCAGGATGGCCTTGCGCATCTGGTAGTTGGTCATGCCGTTGAACAACAGACTTTTTTCCAGAACCTGGTGGTGCATTTTCAGGGCCAGGATCTGGTAAAGGCCAACTAATCGCACCCGGGACATGATGATGGGGGTAATCAAAAGATTGGCAAAGAGGGCAAAAATCATGGTGGCAGCAGACAAGGCGCCAAACTGTGCAATGATGGCAAAGTTGGAGAACAACAGGATGCTAAATCCCAATGCAAGGGCGATGCTGGTGATGACCAGGGGGGGGGCTTCCTCCCTGACCGTTGTCAGGACAGCGGTTTCATAATCCGAGGTTCGTCTGCACAGTTCATTGTACCGTGAAAACAGGTGGAGGGTGCCGTCAACGGCAATGCCAATGGAGATCACGGCGACCATAATTGTTGCCGGGTTCAGGGGGATTTGTAAAAACCCCATTGTCCCGAACATTAGAATAACCGGTATCAGGCTGGGAATCAGGGCGATGATCCCGCCCTTAAGGGAAGTGAACATGATGGAGGTGATGATAAAAATGATGGACAAAAGAATGATAAGCGATTTCACCTGTGCCGTGATGAGGTCTTCAGCAGCGCCATTGATCATCAGATTTTCTCCCACAATATGGGCGGTTATCCCGGGGCCTGCAATCCGGGGGACCACCTCTTTGAGTTCCTGGATATATCGGTTTAACAGGCTGGAATCACTGATGTGATGACGAACAACAATACAGGCGCGGCTCATGTCATGGCTCACATAGTTTTTTAGATCCCGGCGGTGGAAAAAAAGAAGGTATTGGGCTACCAGGTTTGCCCTGTCAGGCACCGTATAGTATTCCTGGTTTCCCCCATGAAATTCCCGGTTCACAAGGGATAGATGATCAGCAAGGGATATAGAACTGTCAAACACCCCCTGTTTTTTTATGAAATCCTGGATGGTGGTCAGCTGTTTAATATTTTCGGGCAGCAAAAAGGCCTTGTCCCGGGTTGAGGTCAGACTGATGTAAAAAAAATTCATGCCGGCCAGGTTCTGGTGGAGTGTCCGGGCATCTGTCACCAGGGGTTGATTCTTTTTAAAATAGGACAATGGATCATTGGTCACATATAATTTTGAACATTCATAACCAAAGACGGCGCAGAGCATCGCCGTTATTCCCAGAATGGAGAGGGCAAACCTTCGGTTGGTCGCTCCGAACAATTTAATAAAAACAGCCGGCAGGCCAATGGCGGTTTTGTTCCCGTAACCCTTTACCTGACGGGGGCCTAACCAGGAGAAAATCATGGGAACAAATAGCCAGTTGATCATCCCATTGGCAAGAATTGCAATGGTGGCCGAGATGGCAAAACTCTGGATGATGCCGATACTGCTGAACATGTTGCTGGCAAACCCCATTGCCGTGGTCAGAACCGTAAGGATCAGGGGGACACCCATGTGTTTCATCATAAACCTTGTGGCAAAGGGGCGGTGATTATCTATTGTCCTGGTGACCCCTTGAAAATAAGAGATCATCATATGGGTATCTTCGGCGGAACCGATGATGATGATTAGAGTGGGCAGCATGGCCGTTAAAATGTTGAGGGGGATGTTTGTCCACCCCATGATTCCCAAGGTCCACACGAGGCTCAGTCCCGAGGTTATAAGGGGAACAATGGCAGCAAATCCACTGCCCAGGAAAAAAAATATGCCGGCTGCCAGTGCAATGGCGGATAAGGGGCCCAGCAATTTGAGATCATCAAAGAGAAGGGTTTTCATGGTTGCATTTATTCTGGAAGATCCCACCTGAAAAATCTCCTGGAATGCAGAATGGAAGGGGGCGATGGTCGTTTCCAATGCCTGGTTTATCTGGGAATAGGATGCTTTTTTATCAAGGCTGTCATGGAATGACACCACAATGCCCAGGGCCGTCCCGTCCCGGGAGATTAAGGTGTCCACAAGAATCGGATTAGAAAGAGCATCCGCTCTTGCCTGGTCGATGGTTGAAAGGGTTTCAGCTGCGCGCTTCAAAATAATTCTGGAATCAATTTCTCCCTTGGATCCCCGGATGCTGCGCAGGGTGAAAAGGTCATCCACCTGTTTTACACAATCCAGTTCTTTCAGAGCAAAATGCAATTTTTCCAGTGCGGAAAGCTTCTCCTTTGACCAGAGATCTTTATCCTTTACATATACGATGGATCGATTTTCGGAACCAAATTCCCGGACAATTTGCTCATAGATGCGTCTATCCGGATGGGAATCGGGCATGAGGCTGCCAAATCCAGTGTCCACATTCAGGCGGGGCAACCCCAATCCGGTGATACAGGTAACCATTGCCAGAAACAGAACGGTGGCCAATCGGTGGTTTGCGCCCAACATGAAAAATCGGATAAACATAATCAATTTCCTATACTGTTATGGGTCCTGCCAGCCTGACTTGTGGGCGGACTTGTGGACGAACTTTCGGTGGAAGGTGCCGAGGGGTTTTTGGCATCGATTTTCCGGGTTTCTTTCGGATAGGTTTCCTGGAGCCAGGAATCGGTAAACACCTCAGGTGGTACATAGTCCTGGGATAAAATGCGTCGATCAATTTTTATTAATGTGGTGTGCTGATCCCGGATATTTTCCATTAAGAGCATATTGCCCAGCCACATGTCCTTGTCGATTTGTTTCAGGTCGTGGTGGGTTAGTCGTTTGACCAGCCGGTGGCCATGGTCAAAAAAATCGGTGCGCACGATAAAAAAATTATCCTGCCGGATATAGTGTCTGCGAATGCTGTAAGCTGCCGGGTTGCTCTTTTTCACTTTTGGAGATGTAACAGGAGGCGCAATAAGGTAAGACGCTTCAACAACAAAATAATCGTCCGTCTTCTGTTTGGATACAGGGTGGTTAGCCTTTCGTGTATAGATAACATCCGATTTTGTCTCCACCAACTCTTCAATGGAAAAATCAGTCCCCATAAAATCACGGCCATTGGTTTTTTTAAGATCGGATGAAATTGCTTCTCCCAAGGCTGGCAGATAAATGCGGCTTTGCACAACCCCTTTGGGGCTTCGGGTGATTCCCAGGGCAACCCCCTTGATCTCCTTTGGATTGTCGAAAACCAAAAGATATTTAAGGGTTCCATCGGTTTCCACCCTGGAGAACCGGCGTAACTTTTTGACATCTTTGTTGCCCTTATTGTCCGTAAGAATCAGGGTTTGCTCTTCATATATATAGGGAAATAACAGGTGGCGTTTGAACACCTGATCCATGATATCAGATCCGGTCAACCCCTTTTTGATTTTGTTCTCATTTTGTTTGTTGTTTTTTTGTCCCGCCAGGGCAGGGGAGACAATTCCATGAAATAACAGAAAGCCTAGGCCAAAAATGCAAGACAACACAACGGCGGTCCTTTTTTTGCCATTTTGGCTTTTGCTGTTATGCCTGGAAAAAATCATTGACCAGGGGGTCCCATGGTCTGGTCCTGAATCTCCCGGG
>CAXHYW010000355.1:0-4872 GCA_964021475.1 uncultured Desulfobacteraceae bacterium
CCCCTATCTTGCTGCAGTAGATGGGGCACCCCATGCAGGCATTACTTCCCAGCCATAGATGTTTGGACTGGCCCTTTTCCCCCAGACTTGCGGCCTTTGAAAAGGTACCGTTCTGATAATTTTTATGGGGCAAAAGACCGGTTTCATTGGCATACTCAACAAATCCGGCTGTGCCAGACTCCCTGAGGCCGGCTATATCCGGGCTTTGGTCAAGTTCCTGGAAGGCCTCTTCACAGGCCTGCTTAAATCCTTTTGGATCATGGACGCTTACAGGATGTGTTCCCCTGATGGCAATGGCTTTCAAATTTTTGGACCCCATGACGGCCCCGGCGCCGCCACGGCCTGCCTGGCGGTTGAATTCACAGGAGATCAGGGCATAACTTACAAGGTTTTCCCCTGCCTGGCCGATGCCAGCGATTTTGATACTTTCATCCCCCAGCTGGGCTTTAATCATCCGGTTGGATTCAAGGGCATCCGTCCCCCATATGCCTTTTGCATCCCGGATTTCCACCCGGTCATCATCGATCCAGATATAGGACGGTTTGGACGCCGTCCCCTTGATCAGGATGCCGTCATAGCCAGCATACTTGATTTCCGGAGAAAAACTGCCCCCGAAATAAGAATCTAAAAAAATACCGGTCAAAGGAGATTTTGTGACCACGCATCCCCGCATGGCCGGGGCCAGGGTTCCGGTGAGGGGGCCTGTCATGAACATGAGATAATTGTCAGGCCCCAGGGGGTCTGTGCCGGGAAGAACATTTTCAAAAAGAAATTTTGCTCCGAATCCTTTGCCGCCGATATAGGCCTGTTTCAGCTCCTCGGGGACCGGAATAATATCAATGGATTCACAGGATAGATCAATCACCAGAAACTTATTTGTGTAGGCTGTCATCAGGCATCTCCTTTAAGGCTCTTTTTTGCAGGGAGAGGTTCCCCCTGGGGCAGCTCCTTTTGGACCAGTTCAAGCGCCCCAGTGGGGCAGGCGGCAACACAGAGTGGATCTCCCTGGCATAACTCACATTTATAGGCTTTCCGGGTTTCAGGATCGAAAAAGACCATCCCCACGGGGCAGTAGCGGACACAGGTGCCGCAGCCGATGCAAAGATTTTGGTCAATGCACACGATCCCCTGGTCATTTCTGTGGATTGCCTCTACAGGGCAGACCTTCATGCAATAGGCATTCTCACACTGGTTGCAAACCCTGGGCAGATGATAGAGGGCCTCGGTCTTACTTTCTATGACCAGGCGGGAAAGCCGGGGGTTGTATCCCTGGAACAGGTCAAAGGAGCAGGCCAGCTGGCAGATGCTGCATCCTGTGCATTTGTCAAAACGTGTATGGATAAAGGTGTTGATGGTCGCCTCCTAGGAACAATTTCGAGTTTAGGGCATATAAATATCACATATTAGGCATTATGCAAACCCTTGTTTTCGAAAAATCTTTGTGTTATGGTCGGCTCAAATGTCACCTATTATTTATTACATATTATGTAGCACAAGCCTTGTGTTCAACTTCGATTTGAAGGAAGGAACCTTCCCTTATGCTTAATGTCACAAATGTCACAAAAAAATTTGGAGAGCTCACCGCAGTCAACGATCTGAGCTTTAATGTTGCCAAGGGGCAGGTGTTTGGAATTGCCGGTCCCAACGGCGCCGGAAAATCCACCCTCTATAATCTGATCACAGGCCTTTACTCTTTTGAAGGCTCTATTTTATTCAATAAACGAGAAATCAGCAATCTTGCCCCCCACAAGATTGCAAATATGGGCATTGCCAGAACCTTCCAGATTCCCCAGACTTTTCCCAGCCTGAGTGTTGCCAAAAGCGTGAGCGTGGGAAACCATTTTGGTTCCAAGGATGGATTTGAACAAGACTATGTGGATCATATCTTAGAATTCACCGATCTTGCGGACAAGCAGGATGCCATGGCGGGTCAGCTTAATCTTCTGGACAAGAAAATGCTTATGATTGGCGCTGCCCTTGCCACCAAACCCGAAATCCTGATGCTGGACGAACCCATGGCAGGGTCCAACGCCAAGGAAATCTTAAAGCTCATGGACCTGATCCAGCGGATCAACCAGGAACTGAATGTCACCATTATCATCATCGAGCATTTCATGAAGGTTCTCACGGAATTGACAGAAGAATTATTGATCATAGAGACCGGCTCCCGGATCTGTTGCGGGGATCCGGCAAAGGTGACCTGCGATTCCCGGGTGATTGAAAGCTACCTGGGGGCTAACCTTGATTAAAGTAGAGGGGCTGAACGCCTATTACGATGACTTTCACGTATTAAAAGATGTCTGCCTTAACGTGGAAAAAGGCCAGGTGGTGGTCATGCTCGGTCCCAACGGCCACGGAAAATCCACCCTTTTAAAATCGGTCTGCGGTCTGGTGGACAGGATCACGGGCAGCATTTCTTATAATGGTGAAAATATCGCTGGCTTGAAAGCGGAAAAATTGGTCAACCAGGGAATTACATATATTGCAGAGAACCGGGAACTCTTTGGGGAAATGACCGTGCTTGAAAACCTGAAGCTGGGTGCCTATTCGCGGTCGGCCAGGCCCTTTGAAAAAAAAAACCTGGAAAAGGTTTTTTCCATGTTCCCCAGACTCAAGGACCGGCGGCCACAGCTTGCCTCCACCCTGAGCGGCGGGGAAGCAAGAATGCTGGCCATTGCCAGAGGGCTTATGTCCAATGCCTCGTTTCTGGCCATAGACGAGCCCTCTCTTGGGCTCCAGCCCAATCTTAGAGATGAGGTGGCCAATATTATCCGTCAGATCAACAGCCAGGGCATGACAATCCTGGTGGTGGAGCAGAACATTCCCCAGATTATAGAGCTTGCCGATACGATCTATGTGATGGAGGAGGGACAGATCTCCTTTGAGGGTAGCCGTGAAGACGCACTTTCCAATGATCATTTAAAAGAAATTTTTCTAGGCATGTAAGGGAGAAACCAAATGCTCATTGAAATCATAGACGTTCTCATCAGTGGATTGATAAACGGCTCGGTATACGCGCTTATGGCCGTTGGACTCACCCTGATTTACGGGGTATCCAAGGCCTTTAATTTCGCCTATGGGTCTTTTTACAGCATGGGCGGCTATATTGCCTTTCTGCTGTTTGGTACGGCCCTGATAAATAACTATCTGCTTGTTTTCTGCCTGGCCGTCCCCCTGTTGTTGCTCTTCGGCTTTTTTATTGAAAAACTATTGGTGGCCCCTTTGAGAAAACGGGATGACTGGGAAATAAAGGTCATGATGATCACCCTGGGACTGGCCCTGTTTTTGGACAATTCCTTTCAAGTGGTCTTCGGTTCCCGCATGAAGTCATTGCCCTCCCTTCTGGAAGGCAGTTTTGAGGCCGGGGAGTTCATCATTGTTTACCAGGATGTGGCTATCTTTATTTTTTCCATCGGCGGGATTCTTTTGTTCCGCTGGTTTCTCAACAATACCCGGACCGGCATGTCGGTGAGGGCCGTGGCCCAGAATCCGGCCGGAGCCCAGATTGTGGGGATTCCCAAGGAATTTGTCTTTGCCGCCACCTTTGCCATCTCCACGGTCATGGTGGGCATGGGCGGTATTTTGCTGGCACAAAAATATTTTATCACCCCCACAGGCGGGTGGGATATCCTGGTCAAGGCCTGGGTCATCACCGCATTCGGCGGCATGGGCAGCATCAAAGGCAGTCTTTATGCCGCCTTTATCGTGGGATTGCTGGAAGCCTTTGTGGGATGGTATTTTGGAATGACCTGGACGCTCATTGCTTTATTTGCAGTGTTGTTGACAACCCTGGCGGTAAGACCCCAGGGACTTATGGGAAAATGGGGATAAATCAATGGACCACAAGCGCATCGCAATTTTGTTAACCTGTATCTGGACAATTGTCGCCATTCTGCCGTTATTTTTCGGTTCGACCAATTTCATCATGCACATTCTGATCATGTGCCTGATCTGGTCCGTGGTGGCCTCTTGCTGGGATCTGATCATGGGATTTGCCGGCATCTTTTCCTTTGGCCAAGTGGCCTTTTTTGTCATCGGCGCCTATTCTTCCGCCATTGTTTCGGCTAGGTTTGGCATTCCCCCTGTTTTTGCCGTTTTTATTGCAGGCGGCATTGCCGCCGTTTTCGGGGTTTTGGTGGGACTTCCCTGCCTCAAACTCAAGGGGGCCTATATCGCCCTTGTCACCTTTGCCGTACACATGATCCTGGAACCGGTCCTAAAAGGGGACATCGGCCGGGCTCTCGGCACCGGGGGCTCCCGGGGGATTCTGACCATAGCTCCCATGAACATCTTTGGATACACCTTTTCCAGTTCAAACCCGGTTCCCTATTTTTATCTGATTTTACTTGTGGCAATCATCTGTTCGGTCATTATCTTCCTGGTCATCAGATCCCATTGGGGAACCGCATTTCTGGCCTTGAAAGATTCAGAGGAGTTTGCCACCTGCCTGGGGGTCAGTGCTTTTAAATACAAACTTCGGGTCTTTGCTTTGACCTCTTTTTTAACGGGGATGATGGGCGGATTCTATGCCCATTACGTGAGCATGCTCTCCACCCGCATGCTGGGAATTGACCTGTTTGTGACCCTTATGGTCATTCTGGTCATCGGCGGGATAGGCAAATTCCCCGGCGCCATTATCGGCGCCTTTATCACCATTGTCTTAAATGAGATGCTCTCTCCCATCGGAGCCTATCGCCCCATTATTATGGGAGCCATGGTGGTGGTCCTGGTTCTTCTTCTCCCGGACGGCATTGTCGGATTGGTTGAAAAAGTTTTTTCTAAAAAGAAACACAGATTAACCCATTAACTTAAGAAACAAAAAAAAACAGAAACAAAAATTTTTAGGAGGTAAGATGAAAAAAAATTTAGCAA
>CAXHYW010000356.1:0-4858 GCA_964021475.1 uncultured Desulfobacteraceae bacterium
CGAGGCAGGCTGAAATACCAGGAGAAACAAGATCTTCCTTATCTCCCACATCGTTGTAGATCTTTGTATTATCAAGAAACACCAGAGCCGATTTTTCACATGCCTTTACGCAGACTGGGTCTTGATCACAAAGTTCACACTTCATCACCTTCTCTGTAATGGGGTTGGTCGTGATACCTGCATAGGCACAGCTAAGGGTACATATTTTACAGCCGATACAGGTGTCATCCTTTGAAACAATGCCTGTTTCAGGATCTTTTGACAATGCTCCCAAGGGACAGTTTTGAACACATTCAGGCTCGCCGCACTGGCGACACAGGGCCAGTCCGAATTTATCGTTTTTATCTTTTGCAATTTGAATACGCGAATTTTCAATGGCGCCCTCTTCGTCAAAGAGTAAAGCGCAGGCCTTCACACAGTCATCACATCCGTCACATTTGTCCGGATAAAAAGCAATGGTAGAGTAACTATTCCCCAAAACCGTATCTCCTTTTAGTAAACCTGTTTAAAACAATTCCCTCATCACTTGCCTTCCGATTTCCAGGGGCGCTTCTATGAATTCATCTTTTCTGGCGGAAAGATCTGTTTTGCGTAGAACCAATGCCTTTAATATTCCGGGATCAAGCCTCATATTTATAGCTGAAACACCTGTCAAGACATCGTCGCGAAAAATCAATTTACAAAAACTGTTTTTTTCCGGATCCTTTTGTGTTTTAATCTCAAAACCGTCGTCAATGGAAATATCCGCCACATTCCCCAGGGAAAATGCGAAATTTCCAAAGAAGCCAAAGGTGTTCATATTCAGATTTCCCGGATAATCCATGACATAAGAATCTTCCACCATATCCATACCTGCAATATTTCCCTGTTCTGTTGCACAGGGAATGGTTCCAGCCAGGGTTTTCTTTTCAGAAAAAAATCCGGAAACAGATGCAACATCACCAGCCGCCCATACATTTGAAACTGTAGTGCGCATCCTTTTATCCACAACGATTCCCGGATCACAATCAATTTTTGAGCCTTCAAGAAAATCGGTATTTGGCGCAATTCCGGCCGCAATGACCAGCATATCGCCTTCCACCTCTGCTCCATCCTTAATGACAAGAATTGTTTTACCGTCACGTTTAAAGGCCTTTGATACCGGTTTACCCGTGAGCATGGTAATACCTTTTTCATCAAAAACCTTTCTGATAAGATCCGATGCTTCGGTGTCAAAACTTGCGGGCATAATTTGATCGACGGCCTCTATTACAGTTACCTTAATGCCTGCTTCTGCAAAACTTTCAGCAGCATGCATACCGATGAATCCTGCTCCGATGATAAGGGCAGACTTTGCATGGGACATATTTTTTTTGATTTTCTTTGCATCATCCATGGTACGAATCGTGGTGAATTCAACATCTTCTATTCCGTAAATAGGAGGAACCAACGCTGTGGCACCGGTTGCAATAAGTAGCTTTTTATACTCAATGGTAAGGCTGCCGTTTAAGGTTACCCGGGAATTTTGGGTATCTATCTGCGTGGCAGATGCATCTTTTATGAAATTGATATTCTGGTCTTTGAAATAATCGGGCGGCCTTAAATCCGTCTTTTCAGGCTCTGTTTTACCTGAAATCACATAGGGTAATGCCGTGGGAGAATATAATTGTTTTTTTTGTGTTGTCACCACTGTCAGGTCAGCATCTCTGTCGATTCGCCTGATGGCTTCAAGGGCGGAAAGCCCAGCATGGCTTGCGCCGATAATAAGGTAGTTGGTATACATGATAAGCCCCTATTCATTTATCCATATTGTTGATTCCGGCAAATCACCGTTTAACGCCTTTTTCGTTGTCTTAATGGTATCTTTAAAATTGTCGATGGTGAGATCTGCCCCGGCAAGCCCCCCGATAAAACTGATGGCTGGAATTCTTTTTTCCATTTGATAAAGAACGCCGAGAAGCTCCTGATAAACGGGGCCACTATTCCATCCAAAATTAACAGCCCTGTCCACAACGCCAACAGCTTTCACCTTGGAAACAGCTTTTAGTAAAGCTTGTTGGGGGAAAGGACGAAAAGTTTTGATTTTGATAAGACCCACTTTTTCTCCGGCAAGCCGCATCTCATCAACCGCATCCTTACCAGCGCCGGTCATTCCACCAATGGTGACAATGGCATAATCCGCATCGTCCAACCGATACTCCTCCACCAAAGGAGAATAGGATCTTCCTGTAATTTTGCCCCAGTCTTCATGAACCCTGGTGATGACTTCAAGGGCATTTTGCATTCCCTGGCAGGAGCCTTTTCTATACCGAACAAAACGGGCCGGCCCCACCCCTTCGGCTCCACCTGTAAGGGGATCCACCCCCATGGGTTTTTCAGGATCAAGGGCAACATGCCAGTTTACATTTTTTTCGCCAAGGAACCCATCCACCATATCCTGATCCGGCAGTACAATCTGCTCTACCCCGTAGGATTGGTAATTACCATCATGGCAAACGTTCACCGGTATCATTACATCGCGATCCTCAGCAATTTTGTAGGCCAGAATCATTGTATCCAGGATTTCCTGGTTGGTTTCGCAATACATTTGAATCCAGCCCACTTCTTTTACTGTCATGGCATCCTGCTGGCCTCCCCACACGCACTGAGGCGTAATCCCATCCCGTGTTACAATGGACATCACAATGGGAAGTCTTAAAGGCGGGGTTCTAAAATAGGGCTCAAACATAAAGGCAAGCCCTTGACCACAGGTTGCCGTATAGGTTCTGGCTCCTGCAAGACAAGCTCCCTGTAGAACAGATAACACACTGTGTTCTCCTTCTACATCCATCAAATCCGCATCAATCACGCCATCTGCCACAAACTGGGCTATATACTCAGCCAGGGAGGATTGCGGGGTTATAGGGTATACGGCAACCATATCCGGTTTGGCTTTGGCGACCCCCCATGCTGCAGCCTCATTCCCGTCACAAACAATTTTTTTTTCAATCATTCTTCAGTTTCCTCTTCCATTTTAATTGCATTATGTGGGCACTCCTCGGCACAGATTCCGCATCCCTTGCAAATATCATAATTTGCTTCAAACCATGTTGCCTGTTCAGTAATGCACTGGGTGGGGCAATAGAGCCAGCAGGTGCCGCACTTTACACAATTTTTGCGAAGGAGAACGGGGCGCATGGCTCTCCAGTCTCCAGTTTTAAGAAAGGCAAATTCCGTTGCAATGGGGCATAAATCATTGGGAATTGTTGAGCTGTCAAAAGGGGGGATGGATTGCTTGATCATTTAATATTCCTTTCCTTTAGATTCCAAAACTATAGTTTTCTCATAACCTAACCTTACAGCCTTAATATTTTTATCCAGGGCGGCATCCCTGAACGCCACGGATTCCATGGCCGTATTGATGGCTTCAATGGACACAAGCCCTGTGGTCCTGGCAAACACACCCAGCATTATCGTGTTTGTAATGGGTCTTCCGATAATCTCCATGGCAAGCCCGAAAGCATCACACACTCCCACCTTTGAGACGGTGTCTGGAAAGGGAATTTGGGAGATATCCTTCTTTGTTGCCTGGATATAAACAGCATTATCATTAATGCCTTTAAAAATATCCACGGATTTGGAAAGGGTGGGATCGAGGCAGATAATACAATCGGGTTTATAAATATTTGTCACCTGTCTGATTTGTTTATCACTGAACCGAAGAAAGGCTGCTACCGGAGCGCCACGTCGTTCAAATCCGAATGAAGGAATGGCCTTAACAACATGACCTTCTTCGGCCAGCGCCTTTGCCAGAACCTTGGATGCCATAACAGCCCCCTGACCGCCCCGTCCATGAAATCGCATTTCAAACATCTCATCTCCTCGTCACTGCTTTTCACACAGCTATTTTTTAAGTTCATTCCATTTATAATCAATAAGTTCGAGCAATACACCGTTCATTTTTTTAGGATGAATAAAAGAAAACTCGCAATCACGAAACGGCCTTGCCCCACCAATAAACGGATAGCCTTTTTCTTTGAGCTCCGCCATGGATTGCCGGGTGTTATCAACATTAAAACTGATAAGCATGACACCTTCCCCCCGTTTTTCAATAAACTTTGCCACATCGCCGTCCGGAGTTGTGGATTCCATGAGTTCAAAGCCAACTTCACCGACCATATAGCGGGCCACTTTAATTTTTTCAGGCTCGTCAATATATGCATCATCCGGTTCTGATTTTCCAAAGACCGGTTCCCATACTTTTCGTGCCTCTTCAAGATTTTTTACGGCGATACAGATATGATCAATTTTATTGAGTTCCAATTTATTTCTCCTTTGTAGATGTTTTTGGATCAATGTATGTTTTTGCAAGTGCAACCCATTTTCAGGCATGCTTCAAAGGGGTTGCTTTAACTATTAAGCAAAAATTGCACGCTTTCTGTGCTATACATCTGATGTGCATCTAATAAACAATGAATAATTTCATTTGTCAAGAGAAAAATTCACTTGAATAATTTTTACTTAACAGATACGATTTAAAGAAGATAAAATGACGCAGGATAGTAACGTGCAGACCTCGTAAAAGAGAGGGTTCTAACGATAAATATTTCTATAAAATTAGCTAGTTTCTTCGTACATTGGCCTTGGACAAAATCGGTATTTAATATGACGAGATCGAAAAAAATCGTGTGACGAGAGACTATCATGAAAGGCTCTGTGGGTGCCGAGGGGTGCGATTCCCCTCGGCTAACTGACGAACTTAAAATCTACCAGCCTACCTCATACGGTCAAAAAAAGTTTCGTTCTTTATTTTTATAAGATGTTCAAGGATATCCTCTTTAACAACCTTAAGATGAATTCGGATCGCCTCTTTAACGGTTGCAGGATCCTTTGATTTAAA
>CAXHYW010000357.1:0-4848 GCA_964021475.1 uncultured Desulfobacteraceae bacterium
GGAAGCGGAAACAGCCAGCAAGGCCAAAGGTGAATTCCTGGCCAATATGTCCCATGAAATCCGCACTCCTATGAACGGGGTGATCGGTATGCTGGATGTTTTAACAGAAACTCCGTTGACCGATGAACAGCAACATTTTTTGGAAATTGCCCGGCAGAGTTCTGTTTCTTTGCTGGGGGTTGTCAACGACATCCTGGACTTTTCAAAGGTGGAGTCCGGGAAGATAACACTTGAAACCATTGATTTTGATCTCCGGGAGCTAATGGATTCAATCAGCGATGTGTTGTCGTTAAATGCAATTGAGAATGGTGTTGAATTGGGTTGCTTGATCTCAAATGAGGTGCCCGTTTTCTTAAAATCAGATCCGGGACGACTGAGACAGGTTTTATCCAACCTGATCAAAAATGCGATTAAATTTGTATCAAAGGGAGAGGTGTTTGTCAGGGTTTCCCTGGAAAAGGAGTTCACAAATAGGGTGACTCTTTTGTTTGAAGTGATGGATACCGGTATGGGTATCCCGGAAAATAAGATCCGCACCCTCTTTGATCCGTTTACCCAGGTGGATGCATCCACCACCCGCATTTATGGCGGTACCGGCCTTGGGTTGGCCATATCTAAACAATTAGTGGAGACCATGGGGGGACAGATCGGTGTGGAAAGTAAGGTGGATCAAGGCTCCAGATTCTGGTTTACCCATACGGCTCAAAAACAGGTGCGACAGGCGATTTTGCCCAGGGATTCCATTAAACGGCTTCAAGGTATAAATATTCTTATCCTGGACCCCCATCCGGTCAGCCTTAAAATTTTTACCGCCTATTTCCAGGAATGGTCATGTCGTCATATGGTAGCCAAGGGCAATGATTCAGTGCTTGAAATCCTTCAACAGGCGGATAAACAGCAAGACCCCTTTCACCTGGTTTTGCTGGATAGGGAAGTTTCTGAAATCTTTGACAAAGAATGGATTCAATGGATAAATTCCAAGGATGGGATCTCCAAACCCCGTTTTGTTTTGCTTTCTCCAAATGCCCTGGGGGCAGACATTGACAAACATCATTCAATAAAGTTTGACGGGGTTTTAGCCAAGCCCATCAAAAAACAACCCCTGTTTGATTGTCTGGAAAAAGCCCTTGGCATGGGTTCCGATAAAATTTTTAGCCTCCCCTCGCTTTCGGAAACCAGCGATTCAAAAGATAGCCCCCTGCCTGCCAGCCCGTCCCAAAACAAGCCACTTCGTATTTTGGTGGTTGAGGATAATATGGTCAACCAGAAGGTTATTTTGCTCATGCTTGCAAAGGCCGGGCACGATGTGGTAACCGTTGTCAACGGGGCCCAGGCAGTAGAAATGTTTGAGCAAGCGGGTTTTGATCTGATTTTGATGGATATTCAGATGCCGGTCATGGGGGGAATTGATGCCACCAAAAAAATCAGGCAGCTTGAAAAGGGCCAAAATTCCCAGACCCCTATTGTCGCTTTAACGGCCAATGCCATGAAAGGGGATCGGGAGATATGTCTTTCAGCAGGAATGGATGAATACCTGGCAAAACCGATTCAAAAAGCACAGTTATTGGAAATGATTAATAATATATGCCAATCCGGGCCCCGTTGAAAGGCCTTCCTTTGAGTGAAAGGCCTTTCAAACTGAGCCTGGTATTTTAATTGGATAACATCAGATCGGCATCAATTGCCTGCCATCATGGCCGCCACATCTTCTTTGGCGGTTGTAATGGGTTTAAGATCAAATTTTTCAATAAGGGCCTTGGCAATCCCCGGAGATAAAAATCCCGGAAGTGTCGGCCCAAGTCGGATTCCTTTGACGCCCAATGACAGCAGTGCCAGAAGAACCAACACGGCTTTTTGTTCATACCATGCGATATCAAATGAAATGGGAAGCTCATTGATATCATCGAGACCAAAGGCCTTCTGAAGTTCCATGGCAATGACGGCAAGGGAATATGAATCATTGCATTGACCCGCATCCAGCACCCGGGGAATTCCACCGATATCCCCCATGTCGAGTTTGATAAATTTATATTTTGCACACCCTGCAGTCAGAATGACGGCATCCTTTGGCAATTCCTTGGCCACCTGGGTATAATATTCACGGGTTTTGTGCCTGCCATCGCATCCCCCCATGACGATAAATCGTTTGATGGCACCGGATTTAACAGCTTCAATCACTTTGTCGGCAAGGGCCATGACCTGGCTATGGCCGAAACCGCCTGTGATATGTCCGGTTTCAAGTTCCTGGGGAGGTGCACAGGTTTTGGCCATCTCAATGATGGCGGAGAAATCTTTTTGACCGCCCTCTTTTCTGTCTGCAATATGGGGAACTCCATCAAAGCCAACCGCACCGGTGGTAAATAATTTTTCCTTATAATCGGCCTTTGTGGGCACCAGGCAGTTGGAGGTAAAAAGTGACGGCCCGTTGAACTTTTCCATCTCCTCTTTCTGGAGCCACCAGGCATTGCCGTAATTGCCGACCAGATGGGAATAAGTTTTCAGTTTCGGATAGTAATGGGCCGGTAGCATTTCACTATGGGTATACACATCAACACCCGTACCTTCGGTCTGCTTGAGCAGATCTTCCAGATCCACCAGATCATGGCCCGTGACAAGGATGCCGGGGTTTTTCCCCACACCGATATTGACCGTTGTGATCTCAGGGGTCCCATAGGCATGGGTATTGGCTGCATCAAGGAGGGCCATGGCCTTAACCCCCATTTCTCCTGTTTTCATCACCAGATTAAATAAATCTTCCTGGGATTTGGTGTCGTCCACCAGTGCGGCCAGGGCTTCCATTAAAAATTCAAAGATTTCCTGGCAGGATTTTGTGATCTGGTACCCATGTTCTGCATAGGCAGACATGCCCTTTAGTCCGTATAAGGTAAGGGCTTTTAATGAGCGTTCATCTTCATCTTTTATTTCCAGCCAGCCGCCGGTACCGCTGTTGGCTTTTTCCAGGAGATCCTGGTCATTGCCGGGCACCCATGTGGCGCATTCTGGAACCGAAGAGGAAAAGTCGGAGCCGTTTTTTTGTTTGTAGGCAGCAAGAAATTGATCTTTTAATCCATCTCTGATGGTCACCCCTTTTTTGATGTCCCGGATAAAATCTTCCCGGTCAAAATTGGCATTGGTAATGGTGGCAAAAAGTCCCTTGGCAACAAAAAAGCCGGCCTTATCATCATATATGCCCAGCTCTTTGCCTTTAACCCCCCATACGGAAATGCCTTTTAACCCCCATATAAACAAGTCCTGAAGATTGGCAACTTCAGCAGATTTGCCGCACATTCCCTGCTTCATGTTGCAGCCTGTGTTTTTCATTGTTTCCTGGCATTGATGGCAAAACATGGGATACCTCCTTTTAAGTGTGTATTGATCTTAAAATATCGGTTTGTCTGGGTCGTCAGTTTAAGCTGTGTTGTGATCTATTTACTTAATTTGCGTCTCTGGTTTTCCGTCCAGTCGATCCGGCTCATGAGCCCCTGGAGGATTTTAAGGTCCCGGGGGGTAAGGCCTGCACTGCCAAAGAGCCGCCGGAAGGTTCTCAAAATGTGGTCCGGGTTTTGCGAATCTAGAAAATCGATGTCCTGGAGGGTTTTTCGCATATGGGCAAACATGTGTTCCACCTCTTTTCCCGGGGCCAATTCCTGGGGAATGGGGTCATGGAATTTTTTTCCTTCATCGGATTCCATGGCAATTTCATAGATCAGTATGGAAAGGGAATGGCTCAGGTTCATGGAAGGATAATCCGCATGGGTGGGAATGGTGATAAAGTGCTGGCAGAGTTCCAGATCCTTTGTCTCAAGCCCGGAATCTTCGGTTCCCATGACAAGGGCTGATTTGATTTTGTCATCCATGGAATTGATCTGTGTGGCAGCAGTGGATGGGGTGTAAAAATTTTGCCGGTATTTGCCAAACCTTCGGGTGGTGCCAAAGGCTAACTGGATATCATGGAGGGCTGCGGAAAGATCGTCAAAGAGTTCTGCCCGCTCCAGAATCCCAAAAGCGCCCATGGCCATTTTTTTGGCATCCAGGGATTTATACTCCTGGCAGGGGTCCACCAGGCGAAGGTTGGAAAAACCAAAGTTCATCATGGTTCGGCAGATGGAACCGATATTAAGAGGGCCCTGGGGTTTTACCAGGACAATGGATAGGTTTTCAGGTTTCATTTTGGTTCCGTTTTCTTTTGTTATTTCATAATAAAGGTCACTTAAGCTTCCCGGGTGTCCAATGCCAGGGTGACCGGTCCCTGGTTGATAAGAGAAACATCCATGGTTGCTTGGAATTGGCCGGATTTGGTGACCACTCCCGATTCAATGGCCCGGCCGATGAAATATTCATACAAAAATTTGGCTCTGTCCGGGGGGGCTGCCTTTGTAAAGGAAGGGCGACGTCCTTTTTTGCAGTCCCCCAAAAGGGTAAACTGAGAGATCACCAACAGTTCAGCTTTTAGATCTTTCAGGGAAAGATTCATCTTGCCTAGGTCATCTTCAAAGATTCTCAGATGAATAATCTTTTCCACCAAAAAATCAGCCTCTTTTTCCGTATCCCCGTCCTGGATCCCCAAAAGGACCATCAACCCGTTTCCAATGTTGGAAATAATGGTGTTCTCAACTGCTACATGGGCACTTTTTACACGTTGTACGATGGCTTTCATTTTCTAAAATATCCTCGAGGGGCTTTAATCGTTTAGGGCAAAATCCTTGGCTCCGGCCAACAGGTATCAAACCCTAATGTTTCCAATGTCTGTATGGCCCGGGCCACATGGCCGCCGGCCTGGTCTCGCCCGTGGGAATCGTCCCCCGGCACCACAGGGATGCCAAGTTTTTTGATGGTTTTAAGAAGAGC
>CAXHYW010000358.1:0-4848 GCA_964021475.1 uncultured Desulfobacteraceae bacterium
TTTTCTTGCCTTGAGAAGTCCCAGGGCCGTAAGCTGGCTGGCCATTATTTTTTTTGATCGGGCGATCTGTTTGATGGCAGACAATGCCACAAATTCGTCTAACTGGATTCCGGTTTTGTCCTGTTGGTGTCTTAGTTTTAACTCACTGAGAAGAAAGGGTTCTGGTACCGTAACATAGGCACGGCCATAGAGGTTTTTTGCAGATTTCCATAAAAAGGTTTTGGGGCTGAAGGGAATTCTCAAAAGGGTTCTGAAAAATCCCAGTCCCCTGATCCAGCTGACCGAGCTTTTTCTTGAACACATGGGCAGATCTTCGGGAACAGCGGAAAATGACAATGCAATGGGTTGAACCACTATATCGGTGTCCACATCAATGGCACCCTGTAAGGTGATCAGTTTTTTGGGGTACCGTAAACTTCCGTCCCGGGTTCTTGCTCCCCCCCGCCAGGCCTCAAGAAAAATCCCCTGCTGCTCTCCTGCCATGCTGATGGCACGGCAATAATTGTACAGGGCCGTCATCTGGTGTTTGTTTGCTCCATGGCGTAACACCACATAGGACCCGGCCATTAGAATTGATTCAACGCTTTTGATGGCCATCATGTTCTGCCCTGCTGCAAATACCGGCAATCCAAGAAAGAGGTGCTGCCATAAAATAATCAACATAAATTCATCCAGATGGGAGGAGTGGTTGATCAGATAAACAACGCCCAGACCTTTTTCTTTGTACGCTTTTAATTTGTCCAGGTGGGCAAGATCCCGGCCGTCCATGGAGGTAAAGGGCAGTTTTGGGTTTTGCTGCTCAAAAACCTGGTTAAATAAAAGGGCCAAAGAGGTGGCGGCATTGATATGCAACTGCCGGTCATACTTGATTTCAATCTCTTTGATCAATTTTGCAATTTCAAGTTTGTCCGGTTTGTCCCCTTTTTTTGCAAGCTGGGCCATGGTGAGGTCAACGGCAAGGGCACTGATTTTTTCAGCTTTTGTCCAGCTTTCAGGAAGATTTGAAAAATGGGATGCTTGATCTTCTCCTGTTGCTGATAGGGCCACATTTTCAGCCATTTTTACAAAATTGATTTTATTGACCATCCATGAAATTCTTCCCATGAAAATGGACTTGAATGAAAATTTTTTCTTCAAAGAAATAACTCCCCTAGGTTTGCAAGCGTTTGGGTACACCCTTATTTCAGAATAAGGATTTCTCTTGGTAATTTATATGAAACCCCTGTCAAGGTATTGTCATTATAAGAGTTTCATTTTTTGTTGCCGGTTATTGGAACCCGTCAAAGAGTGAACTTGTTACCATGTCCAGATCTTCGGGCTTAAAACAATACTGCATTTCCAAAAAGTTTTTCCTGAAATCGATGACCTTTTCCTGCACGGGGATCCGGCGTTTGATCAGGTCTGCCATGAGGGTGGCAAGTGCTTTGAAATCATCTGGTTTCATGCCAAACCGCGTCATTTCAGACACCCCCATGCGAAGGGCACCGGAGGCGGTAAATCCTTCTTCCACAGGCGTTGCCTGGTAATTGACAATGATGTTGTTTTCTTCCAGGTGTTTTGCGATGACAGCTCCTTGCCCATATCCCACATTGAGGATGACCTGGTGGGTTTCGGTATAGGAAATGTCAGGATCACCTGCCACATCCAACCCTTCATCCTTTAACGCTTCTGCAAATGCCTTGGCATTGAGGATGACCTGTTCCTGGTAGTTTTGCCTGAAGTGGTTCATCTCATAGGCGGAAAACAGCAGCCCTGTCATGGTGCCCAGGTGATGGTTGCTGACACTTCCCGGAAAGGTTCTGCGTTTGATGGCTTCCCACAGCTCATACAGAGGGTCTTGCTCATTGAAATTGGCGGCAATCACCCCCCGCTGGGTGCCGAAAAAAGTTTTGTGGGTGGAACCGGTGACAATGTGGGCGCCTTCTTTAAGGGGTTCCTGGAAATGGGGACCATAAAGTCCCAGGACATGGGCCATGTCGTAGATGATCACACAGCCGGGAGCATGGGTATCCACCAATTGACGGAGCTTTGCAACCGGCTCCTTGTGAAGGATCATACTTTTGCCCAGGATCACAAGTTCCGGCTGATGGAGTTTGATGATCTCTTCACAGGCCGCAATATCAATTTTATAGGGGTTGTCCCTTAACACCGGGAAATTGACAACGGCGGGTTTTTCCGTTTTTGGATCCCGGGCCACAAAATCCCGCAATGCCCCCATGGGCTGGGCACTCAAATGGCCTCCCCGGATGATGTGGTTGTTCATGATCTTATTGATTCTTCGCGGTTCGCTTTTTCGGTCAGACCGGTTTAAAAAATCCACCAGGGCGGAAAAACATGCGGTGTTGGCCATTTGTCCTGAAATGACCCGGGACTCAACGGTCGTGCAGTTCAGAAAGGTTTGAAATTCCCGGTTCAACCGCTGCTCAACTTCTTCGATAAAGGCGGTTCCCTGGTAATAAAATACATCTTCCCCGGAAAAAGCCTTTATCTCCTTGTGTTCTGCATACCGGTTCACCGGGTCACTGATGGACAATATCCGGGACAGCCAGGACTGGCTCATTTCCGAAGGGATCAGGTTGATGCACTGGTGTTGTCGCCAGTTGTGGTTGGAAAGGGCCTTGGACACAAGGGCCTTTGCCTGGTGGGGGATATCTTTTACGGCCGCTAGGTTCTTTTCCATTCCCAGGCGGTCATGGGGGATGGACCGGACAAAGGGAGGGGCTTCGGAACTTAAGTGATAGGGAACCACCACGGCACCACAGCGTTTTTTTCGGATTTCTATTTCAAGCAGGTCTCCTTCAACCAGGGTACTGTCCACAAGCGCCAGGGCCACAGCTCTGCGCTTGGCGGTTTCTTCAAACCGGGAATCAAGTCCAGAGCCCCGTCCTTCCTGGAAGGGAACCATGGTGCCGGAAGTGATATACCCCAGATGCCGATCCCCCTTAAAAACCCGATACCCTTCCCTGGCAATCCCCTTGCCCGTGATTGCAACAGACATGACTATCCGGGGAAGGGCTGTGATCTTGCCAAATTGCCGGTTCACAATGGCTTTAAATGCCTCGTGTTGGGCCAAAAGGGCTTTTTTGCCGATAAATTCTCCCTTCAGGTCTGAAAAGGAGACGGCAAATTTGGATAGTTTGGAGGCAAAGAGGGGAATCTCACGGCCTTCATGGTCCAAGCCCAGTTCATGGCCGTACAAAGGCAGGCCAGCCTCCAGTCGGAGGGTATCCCGTGCGCCAAGACCAATGGGCTTGGCTCCGTTTTCAATCAAAATCTCCCATATTTCAAGGGCCTGGCTGTTTTCAACAAAGAGTTCAAACCCCAGGGGCTCACCCGTATAGCCGGTGCGGGCCAGGTCCACCTTTGCTTCCTTGATATAAACACAGCTTAAGTTATTTCTGGCTGGTTCAGGAAGATGGCCTTGGGTGATGATCTCTTGTATAATGGCTTTTGATCCCGGTCCCTGGAGGGAAATCATGGCGGTTTCAAAGGTTCTGTCTGTCATGGTGACACTGGGAAAATTTTTTAAATGATCGTGGAAATGAGCCACATCCTTTTCCCGGTTGGAGGCATTGACCACCAGAAGGTAAACATCTTCCTTAAATCGATATAAATAGGCATCGTCAATGGCCCCCCCCTTTTCATTCTGGATCAGGGTATACTGGCTTTCAAAAAGGTTAAGGGCAGCTGCATTATTGGTTAGTACATGTTGTAAAAAAGCGAGGGTTTCCTTCCCTTTGAAATAAAGCCGACCCATGTGGGAAACATCGAAAATTCCGGCAGTTTGCCTGCAGGCCATATGCTCCTTCATGATCCCGTCCGGATATTGAATGGGCATTTCCCACCCACCGAATTCTACCAGACTGGCAGATAGATCTTGATGGCGTTCGAAAAATATGGTTCTTAGCAGCTTGTTCATGGGGGCCCCCGATTATATTTAGATGATGGATCTTTTTTATAAGAATGGAAAACCGTAATCTAAACCCAGGGCTCTGTCAATAATTAATGATCCTGAAAATCTGCACGGATCTGCGTCCCATTCCCTTGATTCTGCCAGGGATAGCCTGGGCAAATTTTTTTAACATATAGGTCAGGAGTATAGCCAGCAATCTGTTCCTGGCTTGTATGATTTTTATATGTTGGTAAAAAAACACTGGGAGAACGTGCCTGAAATGAAACTTATCTAAAAATATAATTTAACGGTCCGCTACAGCAATCGGGGTTCTTCCAGGATCTTTTTCATATACACTTTTGAATTATTACCACCAAAGTTTTCAAGTTCACCAAAAATATTGAACCCAAGCTTTTTATAAAAGCCAGGACTTTGGAAGCTATATGTATAAAGGTAGATACCAACGCATTTTTTTTGAATAGCTATTTCTTCAACTTGAGCTAAAAGCATTTTAGCTATTCCCTGCTGCCTTAGATTTTTATCAATCCATAAACTTGCGATATAAAGCCAACCCCCACCTATTTGACAGTGAATTCCTGCAACAATTGAGTTAGAGCTATCAAGAGATTTAATAATGAAATTTTTATATGAATAGTTGTCTATTTTACGGCAATTATGTTGAAAAAGCTTCTCTTCTAAGAAATCGATTTCGATTTTAGGAGGATTGAATTCAGTGAGTGTTTTCATTTGTAACCTATAGGGTATAACGGTTAAGTTGAGTTATTTGAGGTTTAATACTTACTAACTTAGCATGATTACAATTTAGGCCGAAATCAAAACTTTTGGAAATCGCTCAGTAGCCCCACAACTATAGCGCCTGGTTATTTCGGCCGTAATACTTTTTTGTTTAGTGATTGGCTATAAGCGATTTCGAATCGGGCAGATTCTTCAAAAGT
>CAXHYW010000359.1:0-4829 GCA_964021475.1 uncultured Desulfobacteraceae bacterium
TTTTGAATGAAATGCTTATCTATTCGTGCATTTCACATTTGACCAAGAATTGCTGAATTTTAGTGCCTTTCGTGTAGAATAAAAAAAATAATTGGTTTATAAATTTGAAAAATTTCCCCGGGCTATCCCTGTGAAGGCTCATTTTTTATATGATATTGAAAGCTCTTTTACCTCGATAGATTCTTATCTTTTTGGAAAGGCTTGCACACAGTGTTGGCATCTTTGATTTGTCTGGGCAGAGGCTGTGGCAGATAACCAAAGAAGAGGCCCTGGCTTAAGTTGGATGGCACCGGGCCCCAGGGTGGGTACAAGTTGACAATATTTCTCAAATGATTATTGTGCTTTAATATTATAAGGAGGGATACCATGAAAAAAGATACCATCTGCAATCCGCCCAGAGCTTTTGTCAGCCTTGATCCATTATTGGCATTCTGGGAAAAAAATCTGGTACCAGAATGCTCCCATATGCGGTCCATGTTCAGGGAATTAACGGAAAAGATAAGTCAGATTCCCCAATTACAGGGCCCCATCAGGGATATTCACAATTTTGAAAAATATCATGATATCATCCGGCCATTGATGAGCCCTGTCTTTCCAGCTGCCTCCTTTAATCGAGACATTATGGGGGCCCTTACGCCCTGTACTGCCGAGCCTTTTTTTGTGACCCCGGAGTTCCAGCGGTTGTTCCTTGACAAGGACAATACCCTAAAGGCTTCCCTCCAAAAAAACGATGAAACAGAAATCTCAAAGAAACTGCTAAAAATCTATTTTCTCATATTGGAGCGGATATATGGATTCAGCTGCCAGCGGCTTGAAAATGTGGACATTAAAGTTGATCCCAATGGCGAAAATGGACTGGCTCGATATTACGGGATAACAACAGATTTCCAGTTTGTCAAAATAACCCCCCTGGAAAGCCCCAAACAATTGTCTGAAAAAGATCGAGATGAGATCACAAACAATCTTACCGATATTAATATCCTGGCCAAACACATTGACCTGGATCGATTCGAATATACAGGGTTCGCCATTGTACGGGCCCTGGATGTAACCGAATCCGAAGTGATTTCGGCCCTGGAAAGGGAGTTGATCGACCACCAGGCCATTTTCTCCTCGGACGGAATCAGGCACATGGAATCCAGGCTCCAGGTCTTATTTCAACGGCCGGGGATATCCGTGGGGATTGCCGCCCTCCAGGGTGATCAGGTAATGATCATCAAAAATGACTGTGACTCCCGTATCAACTGCCTGTTCTCCAACTCCCATCACATCAGCCTTAACGAGGTACAAGGATCGGTCTGGATTCAGGCGGCCAAAAACAATGCGGTCCTTCGAATACCGGACCTTTCCAAAAAATCCGATCTGGTTCCGGCCGAACAACAGGCGGTAGCAGCCGGCATCCGTTCCATGCTGTTGTCCCCCTTGTCCTACCAGGGTGAGATCATCGGAATTCTGGAAATATTTACCACCACCCCCAATGAACTAGGTCCTATTGATGCCATGCTCCTGGAGCAGGTCACCCCCATCTTTTCCGCAGCATTGAAAAGAGGAATGGATGAAATGAACAAACATGTTCAATCCATTATCAAGGAAACGTGTACAGCGGTTCACCCCTCTGTGGAATGGCGGTTTGAACAAGCAGCCATGAGCCACATGGAACGGCTCAAACAAAACAATAACGCATCTACCATGGAACCCATTATTTTCAAGGATGTGGTGCCATTTTTCGGGCAATCCGATATAAGGGGGTCCTCTCTGGCCCGGAATAAGGGAATCCAGCAGGACCTTACAGATCAACTTTCCCTTGCCCTGGGTGTCATGGAAACAGCTTCTAACTTAAGGCCCTGGCCGATTTTACAAGAATATAAATATCGAATCAATTCCAAAATCCAGGAGATTGCAGGTGGGGTGACCTCCAGTGACGAAAATGCAGTATTTACACTTTTAAACAAAGAGCTTGCCCCCACATTTCAAGATTTGAAGGGACTGGGAACCGATATTTCCCGCCAGATTGACCATTACACCCGTTTGCTGGATCCTGCTGCCGGCATGATCTACAACAAAAGAAAGGATTATGAAGAAAGTGTATCAAAGCTGAACCAAGCGCTTTCCAGTTTTTTAGACCGAGAAGACGGCCTGATCCAAAAAGATTTCCCCCATTATTTTGAAAAACGCCAGACCGATGGCGTGGATTACATGATGTATATCGGGGCTTCCATGAACCAGGGCCAAAGCCTTGCCAATTTTCATATCCAAGACATGACCCTGTGGCAATTGATGCTCTCCTGCGGTCTTGCCTGGCATACAAAGAAAATCAAACCGGAACTGAAAGTTCCCCTGGATACCTGCCACCTGATTCTGGTCAATCACACCCCCTTGTCCATTCGATTCAGGTTTGATGAAAAACGGTTTGATGTGGATGGCGCCTATGACGTTCGCCAGGAAATCATAAAATCCCGCCTGGATAAGGCCCTGATCAAAGGCTCGGGGGAACGACTCACCCAGCCCGACAAAATTGCAGTGGTGTATTCCACCCCTGCCGAGGGCAAGGAAATCAAGCAGCACATGGATTTTCTCATGGGCAAAGGCAAACTTGACAAGGATCTTGAAATGCTGGAATTAGATGACATGCCCGATGTTCGTGGATTAAAAGCCCTGAGAGTGGGGGTAAATCTGAAAGCCATGGCCAGCAGTAATATCATTGAGATGAAGGCGGGATAAGACCTCAAAACCTTTTTGTGCAGTCAATAAACGACATTACCCAGAGAAGAATTTTTCTTAAAGGATAATGCCGTTTTTATTTAGCCTGATTATTTAGTTTGGTGGGTAAAAACCCCATCCCAATCGATATCGGGTGGATTTTCAATGAAAAAGGAACTTCGTTCCAGATAAATCTTATTTACCTTTCTATCCGGATATTGCCGGCAAAGGGTTTGGAAAATTTCATGGGCTTTATCAAAGTGTTTGGTTTTATATGCCACAAGCCCCTGTTCATATGCCTGCAATTCTGACTCAAGAGATTGTTTTTCTTCGGTGCTGGGCAGATAGACGGTATAGATCCCCACCGGCTCGTTTTTTCCCTTAACCCTGACCCGATCCAACTCCTGGAACTGCATGGGTAAAGATAATTTGGTTACCATGACCTCACTGACCATAAGTTTCACCCCGTAAAATTTGGTCAACCCCTCCAGCCGGGAGGTCAGATTTACGTTGTCTCCGATAATGGTATAATCAAACAGGTCAGCGGATCCCATGTTCCCCACCCGGCATTTCCCGGAATGAATCCCGATACCGATATCAATTTGTATTCCGTATTTATCGATGAACACCCGGTTCAATTCCACAAGGGCTGACAGCATTTCAAAACCTGTTTTAACGGCCAGGGCCTCATGGTTTTTCACGTCAAGAGGGGCATTCCAAAAGCACATCACGGCATCCCCAATAAATTTATCCAGGGTGCCGTGATTTTTGATGATACTTTTCGTCACCGGTGTAAAATAATCGTGGAGCAGCATGGTCACCTGGGTGGGGGACAAACGTTCAGACAGGGAGGTGAAACTGCGAATATCGGCAAACATAATGGTGATCTGTTTTTCCTCGCCGTCCAGACTCATCTTTTCAGGGGACTCGCTGATCTGATCCACCACCGCCTTGGAAACATATTTACTGAAGGCAGACCGGTAAAATTTCTTTTTCCGTTCCGAAAACCAAAATTTAAACAGATTCAACAGGGAAAAATTTGCCCCCACTACCAGCAAAGGAAATAAAGGAGATATCCAGATATGATGGGTTTTCAGACTAAAGATCCCGCCATACCAGGCACAGGCTCCCAACATCGCTGTTATCGGCAATGTCAGCCATCCGCTGGCCCAACCGATCAAAATGGTGGTGACAATCCCCCAAACAAAGATCGCCAAAAGTTCCAGACCGGGAACCCAGTCCGGTCTGCGGATAAAGTCCTGATTCAAAATATTATCCACGATGGTGGCGTTGACTTCCACCCCGGGGAACACCGCATCCAGGGGAGACACCCTTATATCCATGAGACCTGCGGCGGAAGACCCCAGAAAAACCACCTTCTTGTCAAGGGCTCCGGGAGATACCCTGTCTTCCAACACGTGTCCTGCCGGGATATAGGAAAAGGTGTGGCCGGGTCCCTTGTAATTAATAAGCATGGATCCGTTGGCTTCTAAAGGAATAATGGTATTTCCCATTTTAAGGGATTCGATCCCCCCTTGGGTAACCTTGACGATAGGATCGCCAATTTTACCTTCCAAGGCGGTCACCAGAGTCGCAAGGGACAGATGGGGGTATATCTTTCCCTTCCAGGAAATCATCAAAGGAACCCTTCGCAACACCCCATCAATATCTGTAAGGGTATTCATAAATCCTGCATGACCAGCGGATTCCAAAAGCTGTGGCAGGGGGGGAACACACCTGAAAGCTGAAATCAGATATTTGTCCGCCGGTTTTGAATTACTACCCCGGATTTGTGAGACCTTGAAAGGAGGCAAACCTCCTTTTCCCAAACCTAACGATTCCTCTGGGGCAAAAGAAAAGGAATACCCAAGAATAAAGGGGCCTGTCCCAAGAACATCGGCAAGCAATTGATCATTGTCCATCAATTGCTTGGGCAATCCAGAAAACTTAACCTCAAGCTGAAGATCCCGCTTGAGCATTTTTTTTATTACCACAGGGGAAGTTCCGTCGGGCTCTCCGAACAGAATATCATTCCCCACAGCAAGGGCACCGGCCATCTGGATCTTTTTCAGCAGCAGAGCGACACGATATCTCGGCCAGGGCCATTGGCCGAATTTTTCAATGCTGTA
>CAXHYW010000360.1:0-4824 GCA_964021475.1 uncultured Desulfobacteraceae bacterium
AGGGTGACGATAAAAGTTGATACAACGCTTTTGGGCCTGACACATCCTATTTTTCTAACACATCTTATTTTTCAAACAGCCGGGCCAGGTGTGAATACCCTTCTTTTTCCAGGTCTGCTTTGGGTATAAATTTTAGCGATGCGGAGTTGATACAATACCTCAATTTTGTGGGGGCGGGTCCATCATTGAAAATATGCCCCAGATGGGCATCGGCGGTTTTACTTCTGACCTCCACCCGTTTCATGAAAAAGGAGTTGTCCTGGATCTCCACAACCTCTATTTTATCAATGGGTTTGCTGAAGCTTGGCCAGCCGGTTCCGGAATCAAATTTGTCCATGGATGAAAATAAAGGTTTGTTGGAAATAACATCCACATAGATGCCTTGTTTTTTATTATCCCAGTAGGTGTTGTCAAAGGCGGGTTCCGTGCCGTTCTCTTGGGTCACCCGATACTGGAGTGGGGTCAGCTTTTTTCTTAAAATTTCGTTTATGGGCAGGGGCTGTTCCGGGGATCCAGAGTTCCCAACGGTTGGCATTTGCTCAAAGATGCGGTCATTACCGTTTTTCCAGAATTTTTGGATAAATTTATCTCTGCCGGAACCGGCCCGGTAAAATTTATACCGGATGGGATTTTTTCGGTGATAATCCTGGTGATAGGTTTCTGCTGTGTAAAAGGGGGTCGCCGTTATTACCTGTGTGGCCACGGGAATGTCAAAAACCTTTGATACATCGATGTGATCAATGAGTTTCTGGGCCTCACGTTTTTGAGCCTCGGTGTGGAAAAATATGGCGGACCTATATTGTTTGCCCCTGTCCACAAAGGATCCCTGTCCGTCCGTGGGGTCGATTTGCTGGAAAAAAATTTTCAACAGCGCTTTATAGGAGATAATATCTGGATTAAAAGTGATCTGGATGGCCTCAAAATGGTCGGTCGAACCCGAAGAGACCAGCTCATAGGTCGAATTTTTTTCCTCTCCACCGATGTAACCGGAAATCACATCCAAAACCCCGTCAAGCCCTTCAAAACTAGATTCCACACACCAGAAACATCCGCCTGCAAACGTGGCTGTTTCAATTGGGTTGTTTTTTTTCACGAACTCCTCCTTTGGCGTGACACCAGGACCCTTGTTGGCAGATAATAAAATTCCTGCCGGTACAATAAAGCCAAGTGTTAATAAAATTAAGAATGATTTCATAACTTTCTCCATCATTATAAGTTAAACCTAACTTTAGGTTATGCATTAAACTAACGATGGCAAGTGTTGGATACAAAAAAGGAGGATACAAAAAATACGAAACAAAAAATGACGAAACAAAAAAAAGGAGGAGGGGTTAGAGACTTTTTTCCGCCGCGATAATGGCGGCAATCCCTGTGTGGAGATTTTGAATAATTCGGGTTCCCGAAATCCCCAGGCGCTGGGTGTTGGAGATATCGAAAATGCCACCATCAATCGCAGTTTTTTCTCCACCGGTTCCCCGGATCTGGAGGTGGTATTGGGTTGTTAATTGCTTTAAAAGAGCCTGATTTTTTTCAAGTTTTTTTAAGCGGATATGGACCCCTGCCCGCATGGCAGTTCCAATATTGGTGGGGCAGGAGGTTAAAAATCCGTATTTAGGGTCACAGGAAAATTTAAGGCAGGTGGCAAGATAATCCAACCCAAGGCAGAGCCGGTTAAAGACGCCTGAAATGTCTGAAGAAGATTCCATGGAAATAATTCTTAAATGATCCTCCTCATTTACCCAGATCATGAATTTTTTGTCCCGGCTTGTAAAAATTCCCCTGGCATCGGGAAAATCCCGGTTTATTCCGGCAGCATCCTGGAACCTGTCCCCTGGGGGAAAGACCTGCTTTCTTGACAAAAGATTCTGAATTTCATAGGGGGGAATGCTCTTAAATCCTAGATAACTGCCCGCAAGATCCCGGGGTATTTTTTTGGTTGCCTCGGCCACTAGGGATTCCACCAAATTCCGATTTTGAGGCGTGATGTGGCAGGGAAAAGAAAATCCTTCTATATTTCGGGCAACCCTGACCCTGGAAGACAGGATAAAAGCCTTATCCGGGTCCAAAGGGGGAAGATAGGTTTGCGCAAGACTAAACTCATGGGCAAAGGGTTCTTTCACGGCGTGGTATTCATGGATAATGGGGTCCAGTATTTCCGAGAACAGAGAATAGGACTGGGCATCGCCGGTATAGATTCCGATATGGCTGTCCGGGTTTTTAAGACCCGACTGGATGGCCGCGTCGAGGGTGAAGCCCGTCTTTGTTTCCAGGGGGGCCAATCGCTCATAAAGCTTCCGGGTCAGGTATTGCTTTACCAGGGCACGAGAATCTCGATGGAATTTAGGAAATACCATTGTCATTGATCTTTGGGTCATTGATCTTTGGTTCTAATTTCGATAGGTGGAGGCTTGAGACGAGATTCCCCGGGCAAGCGTTGTCTGGATTTTGTCAAGAACGACGCATTGGGCGTGGCATTTTGGCAACTCTGTTTTGTCTTCACAGTTCAAGCAGGGGCTCTTGGTCAAATAACCGATTTCAAAATCAAACAGATCTCTTTTTATTGAATTTTCCATATCCGTTCATATCTATAAAATTAAAAAACCAATCATATATCAAGTGGGTGGGAACCGTCAATATCCAACAGGCATTTGTTAAAAAAAGATTTCAACTTAAGGTTTTCCCACCCTCTTCATTTAAGGCGCAAGAACATTGGAGATAATGGGGGGAGGGGGTGGATCGGGGGAGGGGGTAAACGAGAAAGCCCCCGAACATGAATTTATGTCCGGGGGCTTTTATCTTTTACGTCATATCATATGATAACATGGCATGACGTTCTCTTTCGAGCAAATAAAACGGTCGACTATAGAACGGTTACATTTGCTGCGGCAGGACCTTTTTGTCCTTCTTCGATATCAAAGGAAACGCGGTCTCCTTCATTCAGAGACTTAAACCCTGATGAGTTAATGCCGGAATGATGTACAAATACATCTTTTCCGCCGTCTTCTTGTTCAATAAATCCAAAACCTTTTGAGTCGTTAAACCATTTTACTGTACCATTAGCCATAGTGGCGTTCTCCTGTATAAAAAAAATAACAGTTTCTTTCTCTGTGGGGGGTAATTAATTTCCGTTTTTGGGGATATACTCCTTTAGAGGTGAAACCTAAACACTTGACATGGAATATGTGCAAGTTGATACAAAATACAGCAAATTAAAATAAAGTCAAGTTTTAATTTAGACCTGCCTTTTTTGGAAATGCTTTTTTCTTTCTTGATTCGTTTTCTTGCCTATGGCATGGTTTGCGTTTCAGCGTATGGACAGACATAAATTAAAAGGAATGTGCCTTGGGCCAGATTGCAGTTAAATCAAAAAAGAGTCTGTATTTGTTCATGGTGCTCCATGTTGTTTTTGCAGCCGGTACCTTTATTTTCAGCAAGGCTGCAGCTGTCAGTTTTGCAGATCCCATGGTTTTAAGCCTTTGTCGGGGGCTTGGTTCCGGATTTATTTTTTTATTGTTTACCAGGATGATTCCAAAACCAAAATTTACTCTGGGAGAATGGGTAAGGCTTTTGGGTTTGGGCATCCTGCTGGTCCCTTTGAATCAATATTGTTTTTTAAAGGGGCTTGAACTGAGCGTTCCAGGGCATTCGGCACTTTTTTATGCCATGACCCCTATCGGCGTGCTGCTGCTGTCAAGTCTTGTTGCCGGGAAAATGCCGTCCATACAAAAGCTTTCTGGGGTGGGGGTGGCATTTTTAGGGGTGATAATTATTTTAAGGCCTTGGGCATCCAATGCCCAGGTCAGTGAATTAAGAATGGGGGATCTCTGGTTGATCGGTGCGGTTGTTTGTTGGGTGTTGTATACCATTCTGGCCAGTGACATCTGTAGGAGAAAAAATGCCGTATCTGTCACCGCCTGGAGCCTGATCCTGGGAGCCCTTGTCATGGTTCCCATTGCTGCAAGATCTGTTCTGGCATTTGATTTTTCCGCTGTTTCAACGGCCGGGTGGTTTGGACTCGGGTATATGATTGTGATCACCAGCACCGTGATGATGATATTGTGGAATATTTTGTTGCAGCATCTGACGCCGGTTCAGGTTGCTATAACGACCAATGCGCAACCGCCGGCAACCACACTTCTTGCGGCGGCAACGGCGGCAATGGGGTTAATACCGGGGGATCAGGATCTGGGAACCTTGTTCTTCCTGGGCATGGCGCTTTCTCTTGCCGGTGTGATCATGATCCAGAAGGCCAAACATTAGTCTTATTCCCAGAAGGTGACGGAATCTTTAACCGGTGCCCGATCTGTTCGGGTGCTGTTTATGGGTGCTTGCTTGTCAGCATATCCAAATGACATACCAAACAGAATACCCATCTCCTTTGGAATGTTCAAAAAATCTTTTACCGGGTCGGGAAATTGTCCTAAAGCGCCTTGAAAACAGCTTGCAATACCATTTTCTGACATGAGAAGCGAGAGTGTCTGGGCATAGATTCCCATATCGACGGCCCCCATGATGTCCAGATATTTTTCCATGGTAAAAAACAGGGCATGGGGGGCATCAAAAAAAGTCCAGTTCCGGATCAGGGCCGTTAATCTGGCGTTTTTATCGCTGCGCTCGATGCCCATTGAGCTGTAGAGAGAGTTTGCAGATCCAAACTGGCGGTCCCGATGAATTCCTTCATAGCGGACCTTCCAGTTAAAATCCGGGTTTGGGGGCTGACCACTCATTACCGCCTCAATGAGTTTGTCTTTGAGCTGATCTTTTTTGGCGCCTGAAATCACATGAATCTGCCAGGGCTGTACATTGCAATTGGATGGCGACAAC
>CAXHYW010000361.1:0-4813 GCA_964021475.1 uncultured Desulfobacteraceae bacterium
TCTTCAGGCTGATTCTGGTTGATTTTATCGCCATATGAGTGTCTCCTATATTATTCATTCTCTGAGCGCTTAGCCCTCATTTGTAAGCTCTTATATTACCTGATATGGAAAAAGGAATCAATGGCAATAAAAGCCTATCCAGCTACTATTCAGCTACTATTCAAATAGAAGTCCAAATCGTTTCAGCAGTGCGCTGAATCCCTCCGTGGCTTTAACCCTTTTTTTTTGCAACCCCCTTCAACATCTGAAGTTTTCGGAAAAACTTAAGTTCTTTATTACGCGATTGCGGCGGGAAAATCACTGGAACATCTTTAAATCCCTCAGCCAAACCATCCCACAGTTCTTGTTTGGTGATATCAGGCGATAAATAAAACTTTGGTTTCAGCAAATCTTCATCCGGTTTGATAACCCCCTGTCTTTTCGCGATAGCCTCAATTGCCGTTCCCGGTAAAATTCTGATTCCCATAAAAACAAAACTGGAAATCCAGTCAAGCGCCCGGAGATTTTTAATCCCTTCATTCATCGTATGCTTGTCCTCGCCGGGACCTCCAGTGATATACGATGCAGATACCTTAAGCCCGGAAGCTCGAAACGCTTCGCAGGCACTGAACACGGTGGCAAAATCATAATCTTTGCCAAGTCCGACAAGTGTACGGTCGGAGCATGCGTCAATACCCAGCTCTATAGTTTTGAGGCCGCTGCGTTTCATCAGTTCAATGCTTTCACGGTCGAATTTTTGCGGCGTGAAAAACGCGCACCATGGCAGGTTTACGCCACGACGGACCATGGCTTCAAGCAGTACGAGATATTCGCCTCCGGTGTCATTAAACACCGAGTCTGTGAAATATATACTTTCCGGTGAAAATTCCCGTTGTAAATAGATCAGTTCATCGATAACCGTTTCGGGGTCTCTGGATAATACCCGACGTCCTTCGAGGCTTGGATATGAACAGTATACGCATTTTTTCGGGCAGCCTCGTTTAGTCTGTATCGGCAGGGTTCCCGTTTTTGCCAGGTAAAAACGACTTATTTCCTGTTCGTAGGAGCACCGTCCGAAATTCCCGTCAACAATTACGTTGCGGCTGATACGTTCCGGTGTTTCATCTCTCGCAAGCCGATCAACCAGTTCAACCGCCGCTTTCTCTCCGGCTCCCGCAATCCCGTAATCGGCGCCGATATACTCCAGAACACGTTCCGGCATCAATGAAAAACCAGCTCCTCCGGCAAATATCGGGACACCACATATTTGACGTATTTCTTTTATCAGCATAGCGGCGTCATCAAGAAAAAATGCAGGTTCCAGATAGTTCACGTTATCGATATTTCTGATACCCACCCCGATCACTTCCGGCTTAAATTCATGCACATATTCGGCAACACTGCAATTGCAGCTTTGTGCTAAAAGATTATCATATATTTTTATTTTGTGTCCGCTATCTGTAAGAGACTTAGCAATTACCCCCAGGCCAAGCGGAAACACCGCGAAAGGTTCTTCGGCAAGATTTGATGATATCAGCAATACCCGCATCAATTATTCCTTTGGTCAAGTTCTTGATGTTTTTTTAGAACAGCGAGATATTCTGCAAGCTTATCCCCTATCGTTTTACCGCCAGGGCCACCCAGTCCCCTTCATTTATTTCATGGATGATGTTCAGGTGGCAGGCTTTAATGGCGGCAATCACATCGGGCTTTCGTTCCTGGATAATGCCTGAAAGTATGGCAATTCCATTTTTGGCCATTCGTCGTTCAATGTCTGGCATGACATCCACAATCACCTGGGCTATGATATTGGCGGCAATCAGTTCATAGGTTAAGTCCGATGTCTGGTCCAGGGTGGTGCAGGCAAGGGTGTATAAAGGTGGGCAAACCTCGTTCTTCTCCAGGTTTTTTTGGCTTATTTCCACGGCTATTTCATCGGTGTCAATGCCGGTGAGGTGTTTGGCCCCAAGTTTTGCCGCAGCAATCATGAGAATCCCGGACCCTGTTCCAACATCTAAAAATTGGGATCCCGGTACTAAAAAACGCTCGATCAGCTGGATGCACATGGAAGTGGTGGGATGGGTTCCGGTGCCGAAGGCCATTCCCGGGTCCAGGTGAATGACAATATCACTGGGGTCTGGATCATGGTCTTTCCAGTCTGGTTTAATCACAATTTTATCGGTGATGCGGGTGACATTGAAGTAGGTTTTCCAGACATCTGCCCAATCGGCTTCGTCCACAATATCCATCGCAATGGTTACCAGGATGCCCAAATGGACCAATTGTTTGGTTTGGTCGCAAACTTTTTCAATGATGATATCCGAAGAGTCAATGTCGGGAAAGTATCCCACAATGGAGTTTTGGTCCGGCAGGGGCAGGGTGTGGGTGCCGAATCCTTCGTCGGGTTCTTCCAAAGGGACGTTGCAGACCAGCCCTTTCAGATTGAAAGAAAAAAAGATGTCACAGATCAATTCTTCTGCAAGGACAATATTATCCGTTTCAAATGCCGCCGTAATTTTTTTAAATTTCATGTATCCTAAGTCTCGCTTGAGTTTTTTTTAAAAAAGAATTATTTTGCAAATTTGCCATATTGTCAATTGTAATTTTTTTTTGAACCAGGGGAGAATGTAAATGAAGAATCCATACGAACAATTGATAATTTATAATTTTGACGGGGTGCCTGCCCCGGATGGGGTTTTGGAGACGGACGAACGGTTTTTGGGCACCTGGGTGGAAGAAGACACCTCCTTTATTTTTTTTTCCAGCCCGGCGCTTTCCTTGGTCGAGCAGATCAAAATCAAAAATCCCGATATCTCTTTGGTGGAAACCTATGAAATGACCTGTGAACAATGGCACGGGGACAAAATTGAACCCTATTTTGTTGAATCCCTTTGCATTGCTCCTCCCTGGGATCGGCCAGAAAAAGGGGAAAAGGGAGAAAAATGGGAAAATTCGGACACGAAAGAAATCCTGCTGGATCCGGGAGTGGTGTTTGGCACCGGACGTCACCAGACCACGGAAGACTGCCTGACCCTGATCCATCGCCTTTGTACCCGGGAGAAGATCGGAACGGTTTTGGATATTGGGACCGGTACCGGGCTTCTGGCCCTAGGAGCTGCGGCTTTGGGATGCCACACGGTTCTGGCCTGTGATTTTAACCTTTTGGCCGTAAAAACCACCCTGAAAAATATCCGGCTGAATCAATTTGAAAGAAAGGTTCTTGCCTTCCAGGCAAAGGGGGAAGAGGTGATTTGTCTGCCTTGTGATCTGCTGGTGGCCAATATCCATTATGATATCATGCGGCATTTGATTGAACATCCTAGCTTTTTGGAAAAAAAATATTTTATCCTATCCGGTCTGTTAAATTCTGAAACCACCAAGGTGATGGCATCCCTTGCTCAAAAAAAGGTCCATGTCATTGAACGACGATGCCCCGATGGTATCTGGAACACCCTTTTGGGCAAGGCACTATAAAAAGCCTGCCCGCCCCGGATTCATCGGTGGTATGAAACAAGGGTCTAAAATTCCCTTGTTCAAACCCCATGCTTGTCAAATTTGCCAGGTTTTGCCCCTGTATGAACGCCATTGTTTATCACGGTCTGTCCATTGACAATGACCCTGTTGATTCCCAAAGGAAATTTGCTTGGGGACTGATAGGTTGCCTGATCAGATATGGTGCTGGGATCAAACAGCACGGCATCTGCCTGGAATCCTTTTTTAATGAGGCCTGCCGTTTTGAGATTGAGGCGACCTGCCGGTAATCCCGTCATCTTATGGATGGCTTCTTCCAGGGTCAAAATTTTCAATTCCCGGACAAAACGGCGGATCACCCTGGGAAATGCACCATAAAGCCTGGGATGGGGTTTGCCCTTGGAAAAGCTGCTGTCCGAACCAACCATGGCAAAGGGAAGTTTGAGAAAGGCGGCCACATTTTCTTCATTCATGGTCTCCGAGATGATTTTAACCTCGTCGCCCTCCTGTTCTATGAGGTCCAGGATCAGTTCAAAGGGGTCGGCGTTCCGCTGTTTTGCTATTTGTAAAACGGTTCTCCCCTCAACATCATTTTTTCCCGGGGAATCGAACTGGGAGATGGTAATCTTGTCCCATCCGGCATTGTGATACATGTCCTCCCACCCGGGAATTCCCTGTCTGATGTCCTGGATGATCTTTTTTCTTTGGTCGCTATTGTGAAGCCTTGGTATCAGGTTGTCCACCCCGCCTTCAATGGCCCAGGGGGGAATCAGTGCGGTCAGTGACGTTCCGGAGGAAAAATAGGGATATACGTCACAGGTCAGGTCAATGCCCGCTTGCCTGGCAGCAGTTAATTTTTCAATGACCTGGTCCACAAGGCCCCAGTTCCTGTTGCCTGTTATCTTAAGATGGGATATCTGAACCGGGATATCTGCTTGCTCTCCAATGGCAATGGCTTCACCAATGGCGGCAAGTATCTCTTCAGCCTCATTGCGAAGGTGGGAGGCATAAAATCCGCCTTTTTTTGCCGCCACACGGGAAATTTCAACCAGTTCATCTGTTTTTGCAAATATGCCCGGGGCATAAATAAGTCCCGTGGACAGCCCCAGGGCACCTTGACTCATTGCCTGGTCCATCATGGTCTTCATTTTTTCCATCTGTTTTGGATTTGGAGCGGTGTCTGAAAATCCCATGGCGGCAATGCGAAGGGTGCCATGCCCTAAAAGCCCCATTAAATTATTGGAAAGTCCTTTTTCTTCAAGCAATTTTCTGTAGTCTCTGAAGGACAATTCTCCCTTGGCAGTATTTGTGTCTTTCAGACTACTCAGGGCGTCCTGGAAATCAACATATCTTGCATGGGGGT
>CAXHYW010000362.1:0-4804 GCA_964021475.1 uncultured Desulfobacteraceae bacterium
TATATCAGAAAAAAATCGTTCTGTCTATCACTTTATATGTCGCTGTAGTGTTAAAACCAATCGTTTTTAACCCACCAAATTCTGACTTAACCCCCTTTGATTTTAAATTCGAGTTAATCAAAGGTCATGATTTGCAAATGTATGATTACTACTGAGAATAGTCTTCTATCCCTTGGAGTATTCTTTTTATGGATTCCGGTTTAAACCATCTTGAGTGGGGTGTCTTGACATTAATTTTTTTGATCTCGCCTTTAAAGAAGGTATTCAGTTTTGGGGCGTATCTATCCACCCAGCCATTTGAATAAAATAAGAGTACGCGCCCGGAATAGGGTATCGGGGTATAGGGATTAGACTCGCAAGCTTTATAAAAAATATTTTCCATGGACCTGAATTGTATCGCTTCAGGGACAGGCTTTTCTGTGGCAATATACAGGCGTTCCCTTATCTCATCCAGATAAGAAAAATAATATCGAATTCTGTTTTTGGTTTTCAAGATGAGTTTTTTAAATATATAGAGAATCCCAAAAGTATTTATTTCATGACTTTGTTTTTTTAAAAATGAGGATATCCTCCCATTTGATTTTTCTATGTTTTGTGTTTTTTCTTTTCTGTTCCAATTTTCATCAATTATAACAAGCAATTCAACCATATGTTTCATATCGGTAAGCTGACAGGCTATTTCGTGGGCGACAATGGAATTTTGGCATGATCCCATAATAATGTAGGGGCCTTTGGGGAAAAAAGTGAGAATGTCAGCTATGCATTTTTGGGCGAGTTGTTTGATGTCAAGGGAAAGCGTTTTCCTCTTTTCCTCGGCATAAAAGTGAATAAAAATAGGTGCGTGATAAAATGGGTGTCCTGCAAGGTTTGCACGTTTATAGGCTTGGGCAGACTCCACAGAATTCCCAACTAAGATAATAGGCGTTTTGTTTCTTTGGGGATGGGATGATTTTGGAGCCGTTGATTGGGGGTTAATCATCTTTCTTGGTGGCATTTCAGGTTTTGGGAAGGGGGTCTCAACATAGCCTTGGGATAGTTTCGGTATCACGAGTCTTTTATAATCAATTCTTCCATAAAAATGAATTCCGTTATTTTGTAGCATTTTTACACGGTCACCGGTTTTAAAGAAAAATGATTCCGGATGGAACGCCTTTAATCTTACAAAATATTTTTTAGTGAGGCTTGGGTTGTTTAAATACCCTCTTGAAATCTGGGGTCCCCCTATGTAAAGCTCGCCCATGGTTCCTGGCAATGCCGGTTGTTGAAATTGGTTTAATATGCACAAACTGACAGTTGGGAATGGAAGGCCAATGGAAACTTTTCCGTTTGAAGAACCGGATCCGGATGTAATATCTTCACTTGTAACCGTAATGGTCGCTTCTGGGGGGCCATAGGTGTTGATCAGTCTGATGCCTGAGTTGACAGCCATATCCCATTTTTGAACTTTGTCGGAATTTGTTTCCTCTTCTCCGCTGATTATTATTAGTCGTATCTGCTCCGGTATGGCCAGGGTGCCGATTTGCTTAACAATCATATGCCAAAAAAATGTGGGAAGATCTAATACGGTAAGGCTGTTTTCCCTGGAAAAATTAAAGAGCTGAGATGGGGAATGGATGATCCGTCTGGGTTCCATTACAAGGGTAGCGCCTGAAAAAAGCGTGGGAAAGATTTCTCCTGCTGCTGTGTCAACACTGATGGAAGCAAATTGAAGAATCCTGTCATCGGGTCTGATGTCATAAATTTCGCTTGCAGATCGAGTGAACGCAACCAGGGAACTGTGCGTCACCATTATCCCCTTTGGGTGCCCTGTTGAGCTGGATGTATATATGATATATGCGGTGTTTTCTGGTGTTACCTCGGTTTTGGGCATGGCCGCATCCATTTGTCGAATGCGGTCCATTTCTTCATTCAGTTGAAGAATAACAGCTCTCTTTTGGATGGGTTTTTTTTCATGGATTTTGGGTTTGTGAAGTTGGGAGGTGATGATAATCTTGGGAGTGCAATGCTCAATAATACAATTGATTCGTTCGTCAGGGTCATTGGGATCAATGGGAACATACGCACTGCCGGATTTGAGTACCCCAAGGATGGCTGCAATGAGAAATCTATCCTGTTCAAGCAGTAGCACCACATTCTTTTCAGGAGCTGCGCCTAAGTTTATGAGGTAATGTGCAATCTGACTCGAAAATATGTTTAACTCACCATAGGTAAGGCTACCGGTTTGATCACAGACAGCCGTTGTGTCTTTGTTTGAGGAGGCTTGAATATTAATCAGATGGTGTACGCTGCTGTCAGGTTTCACATGGGGTTTAAAGGTGTTCAGTCTTTGGTTGATATCTTTTTTTTCAGGATCTGTTAATATGGAAATATCCATGAGTTTAGGATCTGCAATTTGAACAATTGACTCAAGGCAGGTGATAAAATGACCCATGATTTGTTTTATTGCAGCTGTTTCAAATCTTCGTCTGTCATAGGCTATGGTAATCAGAAGTTCATCAATTCCATTGATCGTTAAAAAAAGAGAGCCGGGCGTTCTTTCAAGCAATGATACCTTTGAGCAGGATATTTTCTCCTTTTGATCCTTGAGTGCCGCATCCATAGAGTTTTCATTATATGAAAACAAAATATCAAACAGAGGTCTACCTTCTGCAGCCGGGTCCCATGCAAGGATATCGGACGGTGAATTATGCTCAAATTCTTTTGATACGACCCAGTTGTTTCGAATTTTATTTAAAAAGCTTGAAAAATTTTCTTTTGGATCGATTTGGATTCTAACAGGTAAAGTGTTTGCATACATCCCTGTATCACCCGTCCCTTTTCCCCTCCATTGCCGGATGGATCGTGTGACCCCAAAAACAATATTATTTTCTCCTGAATAATGGCTTAAAAGGATTGCCCATGCGCCCATTAATAAAAAATTTATTGTGATGGCATTTTGAGAACAAAATTTTACCAGCTCAGCGGTTATATCAGAAGTGACCCGTGACCGAAGGCTTTTTGTTGTTAAGCGTATGGAATGTTTTTGTCTCTTATTCTCCTTAGCTATACTTTCTTTTAAAAGGAAAGGAAGATAGAGGGGGGATGTAACGCCTTTTAATTGTTGTTGCCAAAACTTGCGATCCCTTGTATTGGAACGTTTTGCATTTAACCATAGTACATAGTTCTTGAATGATCCCGGTGGGGTCAGTTCAATATTTGGATTCTGATAGGTTAAAAACAGATCTTTTAAAATGGTAACCATGGTTCTTTTGTCTGCAATGGCATGGTGAAAACTTAATATGCAGGTGTATTGAGTTTCACCTGTTTTTAAAAGCGCCATCCTAAAAACAGGCGGATTATCAAGGGAAAACCCAAGTCTTCTATCTGCTTGAAGAAACATGGCCAGAAATTCATCTGTTTCAGGTTCGGACTTTTTACTCCAGTCGTTGAATTCGATATTTATTTCATCAAGCACGGCAACATATTGAAGGGGTTGTTTATTTTTCCATTCAAAGCCAAGGCGCATGATTTCATGGTGTTGAATGATTTTTAGCCATGCGGTTGTAAACTTTTTAATATCAATGTTTTGGTTAACAGTGAACACAATCTGTTCTATATAGGCACCCGCACCCGGGGGGGATTCTAATGATTCCCTGATCATGCCATTCTGCAGGGGGGAAAGAGGAAAATACTCCCGTGGTAAGACAGTGTTCACTTTTTTATCCCGTTTTATCAGGTTTGCAGGTTTTTTTATGGGAAAATGGTTTTGCGGTTCAATCATTGGGCCTCCCGGATGACATTTGGGTCAAGGAGGAGGTAGGTGAGAATTTCATGTCGCTTATATTGCTTAAGGGCGTAACTTCTACCAACTTCATTGTTGTTGTAATCCATCCGGTGTTCTGCTTTAGTGTTGGTGTCATCTCCCTGTTCATGGGCATCGGTAATTTGTTTGGCAAATACTGGCCCATATTCCTCGGCCAGTAAATAACTCCATAACACATGGCGATATGCATCCTCAGGGATGCCGTCGTCCGCTTTAAATTTTTCGGATTCTTTTTTTGCCGTGTTCATTATCTTTAATAGCTTTGGGACTTTAACGAGGTTGACGGAAAGCAGTGCCGCCTCAGCATCTGTCAATTTATCTGCCATGAGCCAAGCGATGGTTTTAAAAAACTCTTTGTTGACAACAAGCGTATACTCGCCTTCAGAATTTTGTTTGGATTTTATCATTGCTTTTACCAACTCTGTGCCAATGACAAAAGAGCCGATACCCGAAAATTTTATCGGTACGATTGTTTTCCCGGTATGTGCAAGGGTACTGATTTTTTTTATGAGATCACTGATCTGGGAATAGGCTGTATTCGGCCGGAGAAGATCAAATTCAAAATCAACACGAAGCCGGGCTTTTTCTATGCGGTTCAGATGTTCCCCTAGCGTTCCTTCCTGGGAAGGGGGCTGACGGGCTGACAACCCATTGGCAATTAAAATGAATTTTTTCCCGATGATGTCTGAAAAAATGAGGTCCAGGCTTTCTATATGGACGACCCAGGGGGCTCCTGAAAAGAGTTTGTTATCAACAATGATTTGTGAAGAGATATCCTGCCATGTGATCGTATCCATTGAGGATAATTTAGCGCTTGCAAATTTCAGTCTCTGGATTTTTATACCTTTGAAATATTGATTTTTTTCAAATAGTTGGGTAGCTTTAAGAGAATAATTGAAAATCAGATTATCCGAAAATCTAAGGGTTGCGGGTATCAATAAAAGAAATAGAATAAATAACAGAAAAAAAATCATTTTACGCATTTTAAATTTTCCTGAACAA
>CAXHYW010000363.1:0-4799 GCA_964021475.1 uncultured Desulfobacteraceae bacterium
CCGGACTCATAACCGGCGGTGAACAGATGACCGATGCCCAGATATTTGATTTGATACTTCAACCCGGATTTTCCACGGCGAGTCAGGTGACGGATGTATCGGGCCGGGGGGTTGGCATGGATGTGGTCAAATCTGGAATTGAAAAATTCAGGGGGCAACTGAATATTGCATCGGAAAAGGACCGGGGGACAAAGTTTACCATCAGTCTTCCCCTTACCCTGGCAATTATTGACGGGATGCTGGTCCGGGTTGATAACGAAAAATATGTGATTCCGACCATCGCCATTCAAAAAGCGTTTAAACCGGCGCCAGAAGATTATTTTACGGTTGAGGGCAAAGGGGAAATGGTCATGGATCGGGGGAGTCTTGTTCCCATTATTCGGTTGAACGAAATCTATAATAGCAGCCAGCAGAAAAAAATGGTTCAGGACGGTATTGTCGTGGTGGTTGAATCAAAAAATGAAAAAAGGGCCCTTCTTATCGATGAATTGTTGGGAAAGGATGAATATGTTATCAAAAGCCTGGGAAGCAATCTTGAGAATGTAGGGGGCATTGCAGGGGGTGCCATCCTTTCAGATGGAAGAGTTGGGTTGATTCTTGATATCAATGGTATTTTTTCAATTGTCTCTAATGGATAATAAATATGGATGATAAATAAGGATACAAAATGAAGCAGATTGTTGGCGTTGCAGATATGAAGGTGAGTAATAACCCTGGGGAATCACTTATTACCTATTCTCTTGGTTCCTGTATCGGGCTTGTCATATATGATCCTGTTGTCCGGGTGGCTGGCATGCTGCACTATATGCTGCCCGAATCTTCTATTGATAAGGAAAAGGCTAGTGCCAGGCCCTATATGTTCGCCGATTCCGGTATCCCAAGGTTGTTTAAAACGGTCTATCAATTTGGGGGTGCAAAACAACGAATGAGGATCTATGTCGCAGGCGGTGCTGAAATTCTGGATCAAAGCGGTTTTTTCAATATTGGCAAACGAAATTACATGGCCCTTAAAAAAATGTTTTTAAAGAACAATGTGATGATCAATCAGCAGGATGTTGGCGGGAACACCAACCGAACCGTTCGCATAGAAATTACCACGGGCGATATCTATGTAAAAACTTCCGGTGGAAAGGAGGTGAAAATATGACATCACTTCAATCGTTGATGAAAGAAATACATAATTTGAAACCCATCCCGGCTGTGGTTAATCAACTTTTGGCCGTTGTCGATAGCCCTGACAGCTCCATGGAAGACATTGCCAGGGTGATCCAATACGATCCCATGATCACGGCCAGTATTTTAAAAACTTGTAACTCCGCTTTTTTCGGTCTTAAAACCCCGGCAGAATCCATTAAAGATGCGGTCAATATGATGGGTACCGATCAGGTGATAGAGCTTGCGTTGATAAAATCAGGAGCCCAGGCCCTTTCCGGCAGCCAGCAAGGATATGGATTAGAGAAAGGGGAAATGTGGAAATACTCCGTGTCATCTGCCGTGGTCGCAAAGCAGGTGGCGGAAAAGTTGTGTCTGGAAAACAAAAATACCCTGTTTACCGCTGCCCTGCTCAAAGATATTGGGAAAATTATTTTAGAAAAACATGTGGCCGATGGGTCACAAAAAATTATCCATCTGGTGAAAGATAAACAGTATAGCTTCCAGGAAGCAGAAAAAGAGGTGTTGGGAATCGACCACGCAGAATTGGGGGCCATGATCGCCAAAATGTGGAAGTTCAGTCCGAAAATGATTAAAATTATCAGGCACCACCATTTGACCGACGAAAGCATGCTCAAAGATCGGGAGGTCGCCGGGGTTTACCTTGCAGACTGTATCTGCATGATGATGGGAAACGGCGTGGGGGCAGACGGTCTTTCCTACCGGTTTAAGGCTCAGGTGATGAAAAAGCTGGGAATCACAGCCCCTGATATTTTGATGATCATTGCGCAATTTGGTATCAATATGCAAGAAGTGGATGCGTTTTTACATATGGCTGAAAAAAATTAAAGGGAAAAAATAATGTCGTATTCAATACTGATAGTGGATGATTCTTTGCCCATGCGATCGGTCATAAAAAGAACCCTGAAGGCCGCGGGTTACACAAACTCAGAGTTGTTAGAAGCTGCCAATGGTGAAGAAGCGCTGGCATTGATGAAAAAAAACTGGATTGATATTGTATTGACCGATTACAATATGCCCGTTATGAATGGTCTTGAGTTTATCAAAGCCCTTAAGGAGGATGATCTGTCAAAGGAGATTCCCATCGTGGTGATATCAACGGAAGGCAATGAATCTAAAATCAAGGAATTTATGGACTGCGGGGCCGCGGGGTATATCACTAAACCCTTTACTGCAGAAACAATCAGAGACTTAATTGTGACTATTCTTGGAGAAGTTGATTATGAAGACGCAGTTGATGACAGCGATACTGACTTCGATTTCTGAAGTCATGGAAACGATGTTTTTTTTGCCGGTGGAATTTGGCCCGGAAATACCCATTGCCAAATCGGGAATGGATGAAAAAAAGTTGGTTTGTGAATTGGCCTTTAACGGCGATTTTTCAGGAAATATGATCCTCATGGCGCCTGAAACCTTAGTGGAACAGATGGCCGAAAATTTTATGGGTGAATCCCTGGAAAATCTCACACCCGAACATCTTGACGGGACCTTGACAGAGATGCTGAATATGGTTTGCGGCAATGCATTGCGTAAAATAGAAGCAAAAACCCCGTTTGAATTGGGGATTCCAAAGATAATTGACGGATCAAAGGGATTTGAAAAACAAGTTTTTACCATTGTTGAGACCACTGAATCCAAAATGGCCATTTTGTTGACCATGGAAGAATAGAAACATCTGGAGATCTCATAGATGGCCCAAGATATAAAAGTACTGATTGTGGACGACTCTGCGGTTGTCCGAAAAGTTTTTTCCCAGCAATTGTCCAAACAAAAAGGGATTGTTGTCATTGGAACCGCCAGCGACCCCTATGTCGCCCGGGATAAAATTGTCAAACTGAAGCCAGATGTCATTACCCTTGATATTGAAATGCCCCGGATGGATGGGATCACATTTTTAAAGAAATTAATGATCCACTATCCCCTTCCGGTGATCATTGTCAGCTCTCTTACGACCCAAAACAGCAAATTGGCCCTTGAAGCACTTTCCCTAGGTGCCCTTGATGTTCTTTCCAAACCAAATTCTGCCTATTCGGTTGGGGATATGGGGGTGCAGCTGGCCGAAAAAATACGGGCGGTATACGGGGCAAAATTAATATCACCCCTTCACAATGGAAAAACCGAAAGCGTTTGCAGGCCCGTCTCAAAGGCCCTTACCCAGACCACACATAAAATTATTGCCATTGGCGCTTCCACCGGCGGAACCGAAGCCATCAAAAAAGTATTAATCCAAATGCCACCAAATTCGCCGGGGATTGTGGTTGTACAGCATATGCCGGCCCAATTTACCACGTCTTTTGCGGAAAGACTCAATGAGTTGTGCCAGATGCGGGTGAAAGAGGCGGAAAATGGAGATACCGTCCTGGACGGTCAGGTGTTGATCGCACCGGGAAATTTCCATATGCTTCTCAAGAGAAGTGGGGCCAGATATTATGTGGAGGTTAAACAAGGCCCCCTTGTCCATTACCAGAGACCGGCGGTGGATGTATTGTTCAAAACTGTTGCCATGTACGCCGGTGCCAATGCCCTTGGTATTATTCTCACCGGCATGGGCAAGGATGGGGCCCAGGGAATGCTGGAGATGAAAAAAGCCGGGGCAATCAATATCGCCCAGGATGAAAAATCCTGCGTCGTGTTCGGAATGCCCAAGGAGGCCATAAATGCGGGGGCTGTGGATTATGTCCAAGATATCCACCAAATTGCCAACAAGGCACTTTCAATTTTAGAAACATCCTAGAGCAAAGCATTCTGTTTTTAATATAAATTAAATTTGTAATATATAATGGTTGCGCGTATTTTAAGATAGCTGCAAAACACAAATGCAAATTGAAGGAATCGTATGAAACTTGATAATTATCGTTCTGCATTTTTTACATACAAATTTTCTTTCAACCTTAAGTATTTATTATCCCTCTTTCTTTTAACGCTTCTTTTTTTAACCTTTTTCCTTTCCTATCCGGTTAATGCAACCTCAAGTGAAAATTCATTGACTAAAGTTACACTTCAGCTCAAATGGTATCATCAATTTCAATTTGCCGGATATTATGCTGCCAGGGAGAAGGGATTTTATAAAGAGGTCGGCCTGGATGTTGAAATTCATGAAGGAGGGCCAAATTTAAGCGTTCAGGACAGGGTTATTTCCGGCAAGGCGGATTTCGGCGTACTGGGTTCAGAACTGATTTTTTTAAGATCAAAGGGGATGAAAATTGTTGCACTTGCGCCCATTATGCAGCATTCGATAAGAACGATCATCGCAAGAAAAGACAAAAATATCCTCTCGCCCCATGATTTTATCGGTAAAAATATCATGCTCAACAAAAATGAACTCCCAGAATTTCAGGCCATGTTTCTCAATGAGGGGATCAATCTTGAAACCCTCAATATTCTGGACAAAAATAAGAGTGCTAATAATAAATTTATTTCCGGCAAGATTGACGCTATGAATGGAAGTCTGGCGAATCAGCCATTTTTATTGGGAGAAAAGGGGATCCCGGTTAATCTTATCAGGCCCATAAATTATGGGATTGATTTCTATGGTGATACGCTTTTTACAACCCAGGATAGGGTTAAAAAAAATCCAAAGCTTATTTTGGCATTTATGAATGCCAGTTTTAAAGGGTGGAAATATG
>CAXHYW010000364.1:0-4794 GCA_964021475.1 uncultured Desulfobacteraceae bacterium
ATCCTATCCCAATGGGATTCTTTCTTTAGGACAAAACCCTTGGAAATATAAGTTTTAAACATATTAAAAAAAGTAAACCGGCCTGGACGGTCTGGAAGGAACAATACAATGATACAGACAAATGAAAAACCCGTATCCTTTTTCAGGATATCAAAATTTATCAGACAAGAGACCCTGGGGGGAATTCTTTTGATTCTTGCCACTGTGGTTGCGGTTATCTGGGCAAATTCTTCGTTTTATAACGGGTATCACTACCTGACCCATGAGATTCGGGTCGGTACCAGTTTTGGCGCTTTTCATTTTTCCCTCCACCACTGGGTCAATGACGGGCTCATGGCGCTTTTCTTTTTTACCATCGGTCTGGAGATTAAACGGGAGGTTATGGGAGGCGAACTCTCCTCAATGAAAAAAGCCGCCCTTCCGGTGATGGCGGCCATTGGCGGAATGGTGGTGCCAGCAGGGATCTTTTTATTGTTCACTTGGAATAATCCGGATCATTCATTGGGATGGGGAATTCCCATGGCAACGGATATTGCCTTTGCCCTGGGGATTGTTGCCCTGCTGGGCAGCCGGGTAAACATCAATTTGAAAATATTTTTAACGGCCCTGGCCATTGCCGATGATCTGGGAGCGATTCTGGTGATTGCTATTTTTTATACCGACACCATTAATTATTATCAGCTGGGTATTGCGCTGATTGCCATTATTATTTTGATATCCGGGAATAGAATGGGAATCCGGTCCACTCTTTTTTACGGGCTTATCGGACTTGTCGGTGTCTGGCTTGCCTTCTTTTTTTCCGGGGTTCATGCCACCATTGCCGGTGTTCTCATTGCCTTTACCATCCCGGCCAATGCCAAAATTAATGAAACCCAATACATTGAGAACCTTTGCACATTGCTGGGAAAATTTGAGGGTGAAAAAAGAAGCGATTCACAGTTGTTGACCCAGCAGCAGGCCCATTTGATCGGGAAGATTGAGTCCCTGGGCGAGGATGCCCACACCCCCCTCCAGCGGCTGGAGCATCTGCTTCATCCCCTGTCGGCCTATCTGATTATACCTGTGTTTGCCCTGTTCAATGCAGGGGTTCGCGTGGAAGGCAATATCCTGGACATGGTATTACACCCGGTTTCCTTAGGGATCATTGCAGGGCTCGTGCTGGGCAAATTTATCGGAGTTTCGATTTTCAGCCATTTGGTGATTAAACTGAAGCTGGCAGAACTTCCCCAGGGAGTAGGTTTTCGCGATATCTATGGGGCGGCTTTGTTGGCGGGGATTGGATTTACCATGTCCATTTTTATTTCCGACCTTGCATTTTCAGATCCCCAATTGATTCAGGTGGCTAAGGTCGGGATTTTTACGGCATCCATACTCGCTGCTGTTCTCGGTGTTTTTATGCTTTTAAGCGGGAAGGAAAAGGATACGCAATCGCTTTAAAAAAACAGGAAACAGCCGGGCTCTCAGTGGAACCGGCTGTTTCCCGTCAGTCAAATTTAATTTTCGGAATGACACTCGTTGCAGGCGAGGGGTCCAAAATCCGGCAGCAGATTTTCATCCGTGATTCCGGATTTTTCAAGACGGTCTCTTTGTTTGACAAGGTCGCGATGGCATTGGATACAGGCCTTATGGTAGGCTGCCAGAAAGTATAAACTGTTTTCCGGGGCATTGATATTTTTGGTACTTTCATCTGCCTCCAATTGATCGTGGCAGTCGGATACGGAACAGCTTTGAACAGGGCTCTCTCCATCCCATTCATGATGGCAGGTCTGGCAGGAATAGTCGAAATGTCCGCCATGGGGAAATTCAACCGGTGGCCTTTTGGACTCGGCGCCTTCCGGGGGGGCGATGGTCAATGTGCCAAGGGGGATCTCAAGGGATTCAAGGGATTTTTTTACGGTCACTTTTTTTGCCGGGTGGCATTCCTCACAGGTGACAGGGCCTGTGGCCTTTTGTTCCTTTAATTGGATGCGATGACATTCTCGGCAGACGTTGTGATAGGCACCGGTTAGGGATTTTACTCGCTTTTGGTCCAGGGGGGTTGTGCCCGGAGGCGAGGCCCATAATTTTTCATGGCAACCAGAGGATGCACATCCTTCCACCGGGCTTACCTGATCCCATTCGTGGTGGCAGCTTTTGCAGGAAAACTCAAAGTGGAGTGAGTGGGGAAAGGCAACCGGCGACATCGTTGTTTGTGAATGGGAGGGCGCGGTGAGAACCATGTTTCCTGTCGGCACACGAAGCATGTCTGGATTTAGCTTTGCAAAAATCAGGGAGTTGCCGGTCATGAAAAGGATTGAAAGGGAAAATGCAAAAATCAAGTATCGCCTCATCTTATTTCTCCTGTGTAACGGATTGAACATTCATTCATGCCCAGATTTATGGAAATAAAAAATTATACTTTCAGAGATCTATAATAGGTGTTTTCAACAAAATCAATAAGGAATATTTTATTTTTTTAAAAAGTTATGGGCATTCATGGGTTGTCGGTGTCTTTATCCGAGGACCGAACCATTGTTTTTGCTTATATTTGTGGTAATATGGATATATATTTTGGTGATTCTTTTTTAAGAAAAGGAGGAAACCCATGGCAGTTACATCTTTAGTGGATGGAAGAGAAAAATTTGAGATCCAGGCCTATGAGAAACCCAAACACATGGACCGGAACACCCATATTCCTTTTTCAGGTTCCCCCAAAAAACACCCGCTTGAAAAGGATAAAATTATTTTAATTGCAGATCCCTTTACAACCAATACCTTTTATTACGAGTTCAGAATTGAAGACATTGGATTTGCCGAGGAACTGGCCAGTATGACCAACCTGGAAGGGGATGCCATTGCCATGGCACGGATCTGGGTTAAAAAGCGATCGGTGGCGGTTCGGTGCACCCCGTTTATCGTGGATACCATTCTTTCCTATAAAAGGCTGTGAATAAAATCTCCCGTGGCGGTGGCCCCTTTTTCCTCCACCACCCGGATGGTCTGGGAACCGATGACGGCAATGTTGGCCTTGCCCCTTAGAAAATCGATGTCGGCCTTGTCTTTGACGCCGAATCCCACGGCCAGGGGCAGGTTTGTGGCCTTTCTGCACTTTTTAAGATAATCGGCGATGTCGGTTGAAAAAGAGGTGTTTTTTCCCGTCACCCCTTTTCTGGCCAGGCAATAGATAAATCCTTTGGCAAAGGTTGCAATATATCCCATCCTTTTTTCGGAAGTTTCCGGGGAAAAAATATAGATGGGGGCCAGGTTGTTCTTGGCCATGGCTGCCATGTAATCTTGTCCCTCTTCCGGCGGTAGGTCCGGCACAATGGCTCCCTTTAAATTGAGGGTGGCCATCTGGTCTGAAAAGGGTTCCATGCCGTATTTGTAGAGAATATTGGCATAGCTCATGAACAAAAAGGGGATGGAAAAGTCCTGGGCCACACGCTTTGCAAAGTCAAAACAGCGTTGCACCGTGGAGCCTCCTTCAATGGCGAGTTGATTGGCACGAAGGATCACCGGCCCGTCGGCCATGGGCTCGGAAAAAGGGATCTGGAGTTCCATCAGGTCCACGCCGGCTTCCACCATCTGTCGGACAATCTCGTAGGAGGTGTCAAAATCGGGATACCCCATGACAATATGGGTCATCAACAAAATTTCTTTGGTTTGCAGCTGTTGGTTGATATAGGATTCAAGCATGGTATTGTTCTGCCTTTGTGATTATGAATTCTTTCCATTTGGGATCATCAAATGCATCGGCCACCGTAAAAATGTCTTTGTCCCCCCGGCCGGACTGGTTGATGATAATGATGTCCTCTTTTGCCATTTGCGGCGCCTCCTTAAAGGCGTGGGCAAAGGCATGGGAAGATTCCAGGGCCGGAATGATCCCTTCTTTTCGCATGGTGAGCCTCAGGGCGGCAATGACCTCGTCATCGGTGGCTGACTCAAACCGGGCCAACCCTTTGTCATGCATGTCGGCGAGGATGGGGGAGACTCCCACGTAATCCAGTCCTGCGGAAATGGAATGGGTTTCTTTCATCTGGCCGTCATTATCCTGGAGAAAATAGGTTTTATACCCCTGGGCAATGCCGGGGCTGGCATCATCGGCCTTGAGGCGGGAGGCATGGAAACCGCTGGAAAGTCCCTTGCCTCCGGCTTCCACTCCCACCAATTCCACCGGATCGTTTAAAAACCCGGAAAAAAGCCCCATGGCATTGGAGCCGCCGCCCACACAGGCATAGACTCGTTTGGGCAGTCGTCCTTCAATCTCTATAATTTGTTTTCTGGCCTCTAACCCGATGATGGATTGGAAATAGGTGACCATTTCCGGAAAGGGATGAGGCCCGCAGGCGGTTCCCAGTACATAGTGGGTGGTGTCCATGTGGGTGACCCAGTCCCTGAAGGCTTCGTTAATAGCATCCTTGAGTATTCGGGTCCCGTCGGTCACCGGCACCACGGTGGCACCCAATTGTTCCATCCAGAAAACATTGGGCCGCTGGCGGATCACATCCACCTCTCCCATGTAAATAGTGCAATCAAATCCGAACTTGGCCGCCATGGTGGCACAGGCCACGCCGTGCTGGCCGGCCCCGGTTTCGGCAATGACCCGGGTTTTGCCCATACGCTTTACCAAAAGTCCCTGGCCCATGACGTTGTTGGCCTTGTGGGCGCCGGTGTGGTTCAGGTCTTCGCGTTTGATGTAGATCTTTGCCCCTCCGAAATGGTTTGTGAGATTCTGGGCAAAGGTCAGGGGGGTGGGCCTACAGGAATAGGTTGACATCAACTCAACATAAGTCTTCCAGAAGTTTGGGTCCTGTT
>CAXHYW010000365.1:0-4787 GCA_964021475.1 uncultured Desulfobacteraceae bacterium
AACCATGATCTGGACGATGCCCTTCGGGGGAAAGTCATCTCCATGGCAGAAGTCCCTTCCATCTGTTTTCAAACCCTTGGGAAAACCCATTCCGAAAGAGCCAGTACCATGATCGAATACCTAGTTTATAACTCTGGGCCCCAGAATGGCAAATTTATTCTGAATCTGGGAGAAGATGCCTTACATGCCATGACCATTTTACGTAAGTTTCTCTATGACAAGGTCTATCGATCCCCCGCCGTCCATAATGAATTTTTAAAGGTCAAAAAAATTATCCGGGGACTTTATCAGTATTTTATTGAACACCCGGATGGGATGCAAAAGGAATTAGAAAAAATGGAAATGGCTCCCTGGGACTCAACCCGAAATGCTCTGAAACGATCAGTTTGTGACCTGATTGCCAGCATGACAGATCGGTATGCTCTGGATTTGTATACCAAAATATTTTTCCCCACCCCCCTGGTTTAGCCATGAACCCTATCGCCTTGGAAACCAGCCCCATGAAACAAAAACAATTCCATCTGGTTTCCGATATTTATGCCAATATGGACGAAGTTTGGGATAAAACAGCCGCCCAATACGGTTTCTTCTGTGAGGGATGTGAAGACAACTGTTGCACCTCATTGTTTTTCCACCACACCTTTATTGAAAAAGCCTACCTGGTTCACGGGTTTAACCAACTGGCAACGGATATCAAAAGAAAAGCCCTTTCAAGGGCTGGGAGCTATTACCAGAAAACCTTTCCAGATGAAAAGATGCCGACATCCCTGAAGCTTATCTGCCCCCTCAACCAGGAAGGCCGCTGCATGGTCTACCAACATCGGCCCATGATATGCAGGCTCCATGGGATTCCCCACGAACTTCACAGGCCTGGGGCCGAGGCCTTTAAAGGGCCAGGATGTTCTGCCGGCCCCTTTGAGAAACACCTCTATATCCCCTTTGACCGGACCCCCTTTTACAAAGAAATGGCCCGGGCTGAAATGGAGTTTCGAAAAAAAACCGGAAAGGCGGGAAAAATCAAAGAGACCGTGGCTCAGATGCTTCTCTTTTAAAACAAACCAGGGTCAAATCATCGCTTTGCCCCCGCCCCTTTGAAAACCGGTCCACAGAATCAACGATCTTGCGGACAACCAGGCCAGAATCTGCCGAACAAGTGGCAAGAACCTGCTCCAAACGGTGGATACCATACAATTGCTGATCCTGATTTTTTGCTTCAATGATGCCATCGGTATAAATGAGAACCAGCCCATTCTTTCTCAACACAAACTCATCCTGCCCATACTGGGCATCGGGTAAAATCCCCAGGGGAGGTCCCTTGGCCTGCTGGCTGCCAAGCAGTTGAATGCCTTGGTCATCCACATAAACAGGTGAACTGTGGCCGGCATTGGAAAAACAGATCTGCCCTGTTTTAACGTCCAGCAGAATATAGATAAGAGTGACAAACATTCCCTGTTTTGCCCGGGAACAAAGTTGTCTGTTAATCATCGAAAAAAGCTGACTCGGATCCGTGTAAAGGGAAGAATAATATTGGAGGTCTGAGCTGAGCCTTGCCATAAAAAGAGAAGCGGCAATCCCCTTACCCGATACATCCCCAATGGCTACCCCCAATTTACCTTCCGGCAATTTGAAGAAATGGTAAAAATCCCCCCCCACTTCAAGGGCAGGCCGATTCATGGCTGCAAAAGAATACCCGTCTATTCTCGGCACCCGGGCCGGCAAAAAACTTTCCTGAACCGCCCTTGCCAGCTTAAGATCCCTATCCAGGGCTTTTTGACGCAGGTGATGCAATTCATCTAATTTAATATAAAGCTGTGCGCTCTCAATGGCCAGGGCCATATGGCTTGCGGCAATCTGAACAATCTCAATGGATTCCCGGTTAAAATGGCAGGCATCAGGATGCATCAGGGTCACAATTCCAAACAGGGCGTTCTGCTTCATGATGGGTACCGCCAAGGCGGATCTGACCCTATAAGGCTCTTCGGGCAGGGACAGCCATCGGGTATCTTTTTGGGTATCTGTGATTAACCCGACCTTCCCGTGAATACGCACCCACCCGGCAAGCCCCTTGTCCAAAACAGACCCCAGGATTTCAGACCGCCGCCCCGGGCTGACATCCCCCCGGGTAAGAAGACTGTCCGTCACCATCCCTTCCGGGTTTAATAAAAAGAGACTGCCCATTTTAGCCCCGGACAACCGGGCCGTCACCTCCAGGGTTTTTTGCATGGAAACCTTGAGCATTTTTTGTTCAGCCGCGGAACCCGCCATTTCGATCAACAACTCAAACAGTTTTCCCTGGGCTTTACAGGCGGTGTTTTCCTGCTTTAACAACCGGTTTTCTTTTTTCAGAGCCTCTAATAAATCCATAGCACCACCTAACTTAAATATCCATTTTTAATCTCGACTATCCCCTATTCCAAACAGCTTCACAATCTTTTTGTTGAATCAAGCACGAAGAATAAATGAACCCCAGCCAAGAAAAAGGACTCTCCTGTAAAATCAATTGAATTTTTACCAATATTCTTATACAATTACCATGGAATAAGCGTATTATCGGTCTAATGTTCCGAAAAAACCCCTCATCCATATCAATATAGATAATCACAAATAGATAATCACAAAAATACCGAAATTGTGACTGGAGAAAAACAGATGTCAAATGGCCTTTACATAACAGCCACTGAATCCGGAAGCGGAAAATCGGCCATTGCATTGGGTGTAATGGAGATGCTTTTCAGAAAACTAGATTGCGTGGGTTTTTTCAGACCCATCATCAACCCCGATGCCCAAACCCCTAAGGACCCGGATATTCTGCTGATGGCAACCCAGTTCAACCTGAACCTGCCCTATGAAAAAATGTATGGGATCACCCAGGCAGAAGCGGAGCGGTTAATGGCCCTTGGGAAAAAAGGGGAAATCATTGAAAAAATCATTGAAAAATACACCGAGGCACAGCGGTATTGCAATTTTATCCTCTGCGAAGGAACTGACTTTGTTTCCTCCACGGCCAGCATTGAAATTGACATCAATGCCAGTATTATCAAAAACCTTTCCTGCCCGGTATTACTGGTGGCAAATGCCTATCAAAAGCCCCTGGAGGATGTATCCAAACTCATCAGCATGACCCTGGAATCCCTGGTTGAAAAAGGATGCAAGATTGTCGGCACCATCATCAATCGGGTCACCGCATCAACAGAAGATGATATCATCCATCGCATCAAAGCGGCCGGCCTTGTACGGGACCAATTGATATACGCCATACCCGATGAAGCGGTCCTTGCCAAACCCACCCTGGCCGAAGTGGCCAAAACCCTGAATGCCAATATTTTATGCGGCAAAAAACAGATGTACCGCCATGCCAGAAGCTTTACCGTGGCTGCCATGCAACTGAGGAATCTGCTGCCCCGGATCACCCACGGGACATTAATCATTACCCCGGGAGACCGAGCAGACATCATTGTTGCCTGCCTGGCCACCCTGTCTTCGACTTCCATTGAAAAAATCTCGGGGATTATTCTCACCGGAGGGCTTCTGCCAGAAAAACCCATCTGGGAACTCATTCAGGGATTCTCAGGAATGGTACCCGTCCTCAGTGTGGACACAGACACCTTCCAAACAACGGTTCAGGTTGAAAAAATTCAATCTGACATTGCCCCCTTTGATGACCGAAAGATCACCCGTGCCCTGGCTTTATTTGAACAGCACATTGATATAAAACGACTGGGAGAAAAGGTCATCACCACCAAGAGCACCATTGTAACGCCAAAAATGTTTGAATTTAAAGTGATTCAACGGGCACGCGCCCATAAAAAAAGAATCGTACTGCCAGAAGGATCGGAAGATCGAATTCTTCTGGCAGCAGAAGCACTTCTTCACCGAGGAATAGTGGATATCACCCTTTTAGGAAATGAACAAAAAATCCGCCAAAAAATTTCCAAAATGGGTTTGCGCATAGGGGAAATAGCGATCATAGAGCCGTTAAGCTCCCCCAACCTGGATCTTTATACCAATACCTATTATGAGTTGAGAAAGCACAAAGGGATCACGAGGGAACACGCCCGGGATCTTATCTGTGATGTCAACTTTTTCGGCACCATGATGGTGCACCTGGGACATGTGGATGGAATGGTTTCAGGTGCGGTTCACAGCACCGCCGCCACCATCAAGCCGGCCTTTGAAATCATACGGGCCAAAGAAAAAGACACCCCGGTTTCCAGCCTGTTTTTCATGTGTCTGTGGGACCGGGTGCTCGCCTATGGCGATTGCGCCATAAATCCGGACCCCAATGCCAGGGAACTTTCTGAAATTGCCATCACCTCGGCCGAGACAGCCCAGATGTTCGGCCTTTCCCCCCGCATCGCCATGCTGTCCTATTCCACCGGATCTTCGGGAAAGGGAAAGGATGTGGACAAAGTTCGTGAGGCCACAAAGATGGTCAGAAAAAAACGACCCGATCTGCTGGTGGAAGGCCCCATCCAGTATGATGCAGCCATTGAGCCCAATGTGGCCAAAACAAAACTTCCGAACAGCCCGGTGGCAGGAAAGGCAACTGTCTTTATCTTCCCGGATCTCAACACGGGCAACAACACTTATAAGGCGGTTCAGAGGTCCTCGGGCGCCGTTGCCATCGGCCCCATAATTCAAGGATTGAACAAACCGGTCAATGACTTAAGCCGGGGGTGCCTGGTTACCGACATCGTCAACACGGTTGCCATCACAGCGGTTCAGGCCCAGGGATTAGAAATAACAAAAAAGTAACCCTTTTCTCCTGATATCAAGAGATAGCACCC
>CAXHYW010000366.1:0-4777 GCA_964021475.1 uncultured Desulfobacteraceae bacterium
TTGAGAAGCTGGCGTTTGTATTCATGCATCCGTTTGGCGTGGATATCAAACAGGGTATGGGGATTGACACCCAATCCGATTTTTCGCAGGGTATACCTTGCCAGCCGTTTTTTGTTGGCAAGTTTCACCGCTTGCCATTGGGCTTTGAAGGGAGGATCGTCGGCATAGGGAATTAGAAGTTTAAGATGAGCAAGATCAGATATCCAAGCAGGTCCGATAACCGAGGTGATGAGTGTTGAAAGATCCGGGTTCGATTGGTATAACCATCGTCTGGGGGTGATCCCGTTGGTGATGTTTCTTATCTTACCCGGATATATCCGGTTGAATTCTTTAAACAGGCTGGCTTTTAAAATGGTGGAATGCAATGCGGCCACCCCATTGACCGTATGGCTGCCAATGATGGCCAGATGGGCCATCCGGATCCGCTTTTCACCTTCTTCGGAAATAATGGACAACCGGGCCAACAAATCCGGCTCCCCGTATTCTTTTGTGAGGGCAGCAAGGAAACATTTATTGATTTCATAAATGATCTCCAGGTGCCGGGGTAATAATTTGCTGAACAGATCCACCGGCCATGTTTCCAGGGCTTCGGGCAAGACGGTATGATTGGTGTAGGCAAAGGTTTTCTGACAAATGGACCAGGCCTCATCCCAGGTAAGCCCATGTTTATCTACAAACTGTCGCATGAGTTCTGGAATGGCAATGGAAGGATGGGTGTCATTGAGCTGGATGGCGGCCCAGTCAGAAAATCCGTCAAAGGACTGATGGTCGGCCTGGTATTGTTGGATAATATCCTGCAAGGTGGCGGAAACAAAAAAATATTGTTGCTTGAGTCTCAGCTCACGCCCCTTTTCGATTGAGTCATTGGGATAGAGAACCTTGGAGATAGATTCACTTAAAACTTTTGCTTCAGCTGCGCCGATATAGTCTCCCCGGTTGAAGAATTCCAGGTCAAATTCCCGGCTGGAGGTGGCGGTCCACAGCCGCATGTTGGTGACAAACTCATCGTTGATTCCCGGTACCATGATATCACAGGCCCTGGCCATGACATCTTCGGTGTGGACCCACCGAAAACGGTTGCTCCCGTGGATATCGGTGTATCGCTCAGACCTGCCATAAAATTTGACTCTATGGACATTTTCAAACCGGATAATTTCCCAGGGGTTTCCCCGGCGCATCCAGTTATCACTTTTTTCCTGCTGATATCCATCCTTTAACACCTGGTAAAAAATGCCGAAATCGTAGCGAATGCCATATCCGTAACCCGGTAACCTCAGCCGGGCAATGGAATCCATATAACAGGAGGCAAGTCGCCCGAGTCCCCCGTTCCCGAGTCCAGAATCCCATTCTTCCTCCTCAAGGGCATTCAGGTCAAAACCAAGGTCTGACAAAACATCCCGGGCCAGCTCTTCCATCCCCAGAGAAATTAGATAATTCTTTAAAAATCTTCCGGGCAGAAATTCCAGGGACAGATAAAACACTCGTTTGGATAAATTTTCCCTGCAGGACTTCTGGGTGTCGATCCATTGATGAATCAATCGGTTTTTCAAGCTATAGGCCAGCCCCATAAAACAGGCGTACCGGGTCATGCTTTCTGGGTCAAGCCCCAGATTGCATCGGACATTATGGTAAATTTCGAGTTTTAATTGTTCTGCATCGGAAATCTGGCAATCTTTTTTGGGGTCCTGGGCCTGGCTTTGAGCTTGGTCTTGATCCGGGTCTTGATCCTGATCTTGATGTGGGGGATGTGTTTGATCCATGGTGAAACCCTCTATGATGAGAAACGGTTATGCCTTGCCGGCTGATCCCAGAACATGGGTGTTTTTGTGCATATAGAGCTGTTGTAAGGAGTCCCTGGCAGGTCCAAGATATTTTCTGGGATCAAATTCCCCCGGGGAATCGACAAAGACCTTCCGGATGGCAGCGGTCATGACCAGTCTTCCGTCGGAATCGATGTTGATCTTGCTCACGGACAAAGCCGCCGCCTTTCTGAGCTGTTCTTCGGGAATGCCAATGGCATTGGCAAGATTGCCGCCATAAAAATTTATCCGTTGCACCTGTTCTTGGGGCACAGAGGAGGAGCCGTGGAGCACAATGGGAAAATGGCCCAGCCTTTTTTCAATCTCTTGGAGGATCTCAAACTTTAGAGGAGGGGGGGTAAGTTGCCCCTGTTTGTTTTTTTGACACTGTCCTGGCGTAAATTTATTGGCCCCGTGGGAAGTACCGATGGAAATGGCCAGAGAATCCACCTGGGTTCGTTTTACAAAATCTTCCACCTGGGCAGGGTTGGTATAGGTGGATTTTTCTGCTACCACATCATCCTCCACCCCGGCCAGGACCCCCAGTTCTCCTTCAACCGTTACATCATGTTTGTGGGCAAATTCAACCACCTGGGCGGTCAGTTCAATATTTTGTTCATACCCATGGTGGGAGCCGTCAATCATCACAGAGGAAAATCCCATCTCAATGCAACTTTTACACAGGTCAAAGGTATCGCCATGGTCCAGATGAAGGGCGATGGGGATTTCGCAGCCTAGCTCCTTTGCATATTCAACCGCGCCCTGGGCCATATATCGCAGCAGGGTTTGGTTGGCATATTTTCTGGCGCCGGCAGAAACCTGAAGAATTACCGGTGAGCGTGTCTCTACACAGGCCTGGATAATCGCCTGGAGCTGCTCCATGTTGTTGAAATTGTAGGCAGGAACGGCATATCCGCCGGTTGCGGCTTTTCCTAGCATGGAACGGGTATTTACAAGTCCGATCTCTTTAAAATGAATCATGGTATTTCCTTTTTGTACGGCTTTTATAGCAATGATGCCCAGGGGGGGGGGGATTATATATTCAGGATGGAATTTTCACAATCTCCATAGGAAGAGTAACAATACCCATCGGCCTGGGGGTCATTTCCCCAGGCAATTTTGTCAAAATGATATCTGAATTGGTAATCCCTGCCGGTTTTAAGGTCAAGGGTCGCCACAAATTCCCCATTTTTCAGAGATTTCATGGGGGTTGCAAATTCGTCCCAATCGTTGAATTCGCCGACGATAAAAACATGTTTTGCTTCCCGGGCTTCTTCCTTGGTAAGCCTGAATGTTGCCTTGCAGATCGGGCGGGTTTTTAAATATTGTTTTTGAATGCCCATTGTGTACCTCCCTTAGTGTTTAATCCTAACAAATTGCGGGTGTAGAACATTTTTTTTCATGGTTCGGGTTTGTTTAGGGCCAGGGATAAAGGGATTTTGCTTATGGAAAAAGAAGCGATACTCGAAATGCTAGGCACCTAAAAAAAGATTAGAGTTTAATTTAATATTTTCCACCATACAACAGATGGGGAAACAAGACAAAACTTTTTTTTAACTACCCTGTATTATTTAAAAAATGTCACTGTACTAATAGATCGGTTGTGGTATACTCCCTTTTGTGTAATTCAAAGAATCAAAAGGGGTTCCAACCCCAAAAATCACCTTAACTCTTAAGATGGGGTGTCGTTCATGGAAACGCTGCTAACCCAATCTCCTCTTCCAGGAGAATCCCGGGTCGTATATTGCGGAGATTTTATTACCTTTACCTTGCATCTTTCAAGCAAAATTTCCGGCAAGGCCTGGGTGAGAACCAACCTGGGATCTGCTGACATTTCAAGAAAAGAAATTATTCGTCGGGTCGAAAAAAATGAGATCAAGCTGGATGGGGCCTGGTATGATATTCAGATGGTAAAGACAGCCGATTCAGTGTATCGGGTGGTGCTGCCCTTTAACCAGACAGGATTTTTCCAGGCCAAATGCTTTTTTATTCCTGAAAACGATGCCACCCCCATCTGGCCGGGGGGGGATAATTGTTATTTCAATGTGGAACCGGCCGGTACCTGTTGTGCCAATATTATTTACAATGCCTTTGTCCGGCAGTTCGGCCGGTCTAAATCCAATGCCAGCTCGGACAATGCATTTTCATCCATCATTGGAACCCTGGATGCAAACGGGTATACCGTCATTCCTGAATCCGGCAAGTTTAGGGATTTGATACAGGAAATTCCCTTTATTTTTTCCCGTTTGGGGTGTCGGGTCCTGCATTTGCTGCCCATCCATCCCACCCCTACCACCTATGCCCGGATGGGGCGGTTCGGCAGTCCATATGCCGCCTTGAATTTTATGGAAGTCGATCCTGCCCTGGCGATTTTTGATCCTTCTGCAACGCCTCTGGAACAATTCATGGAATTGGTAGATGCGGTTCATCTCCATAATGGGTATCTGTTCATGGATATTGCCATTAACCATACCGGATGGGCCGCCTCCATCCATGAAACCCACCCGGAATGGCTGATCCGGGGGGAAGATGGAAAAATCACAGCACCGGGTGCCTGGGGAGTTGTCTGGGCGGATCTTACAAAGCTGGATTATTCAAACAAAGATCTGTGGACCTATATGGCCCAGGTGTTTTTGCTCTGGTGCCACCGGGGGGTTGACGGGTTCCGGTGTGATGCCGGGTACATGGTTCCGGTTGCGGCCTGGGAATATATGGTGGCAAAGGTCAGGGGCGAATACCCTGAAACACTTTTCTTTTTAGAGGGGTTGGGGGGGGCGATCCAAACCACCCGGGATCTGCTGAACCTGGCCAATCTGAACTGGGCCTATTCCGAGTTATTCCAGAATCACACCCAGCAGGAAATCGCGGCCTACCTGCCCAGGGCCTACGAAATATCCAGTTCCTGCGGGCATATGATACATTTAGATCGGAAGAGCGTCGTGCAGGGAAAGAGTGTGCCTCTATGTGTAGATATCGGT
>CAXHYW010000367.1:0-4776 GCA_964021475.1 uncultured Desulfobacteraceae bacterium
GTAAATTCCCTATTACCCTTACAAGGTTACACCCTAAAAATCAATCCTGTTATAGCCCTATCAGCAATTCTCGGTAACCTAAGACTGATATGGTTGACCGGAAAACAATCCATGTTTAATCAAAATCGGCAACTAAAGAGCTCTGAAATAAGTTGGACATAAATAGCGCAGATTTTCAGGATTACTAATCTGCGTTCTATAAGAATTAAGGCCTTCCGAAATTGGAGATATATTTATAGTGAAAGATTAGCTTGTGAAAGAGGTTGAGGGTTATATAATTGAACTCAAAATTAAAAAGGCGTCATATACTATATATTGGGGTTTCCAAATTTTGTCTGGACTAAGTCTTTAAAATGGGAAAACTTAGTCTTTTTATAAACGTCTCCTGAAAATCTTGATCACAGGTAAGATCAACCACATTAATTTGCTTTGCCATCTGTATCGATTTCTTAAGATAGGTATCATTACACAAAATCATTACAGCACCCACGCCAGCCAAATTTCCAGCGGTTTGAACCTTGGCTATATCCATAGCCGGGATCATTCCCAATGTCATCATATCTTTTTTGTCAAGAAATGATCCAAATGCCCCGGCAACAAAAATATGTATAGGCATATCAATTCCTGCCTCTTTCAAAAGGAACTCGATTCCAGTAATTAATGCAGCCTTTCCAAGCTGAACAGAACGTATATCCTTCTGGCTGATAAAAATCTCAGCGGCATCCTGGGAATGATTTTCAGGAACAATTGAAAATTGTACTTTACCTGAAATATCTTTTTTTAAGGCCGAATGAATAACATCCTTGTTAAAAGCCCCTCCCGACTCTATCATTTTTTTTTGACGGAGTTGAGCCACTGCGCTGATGACACCGGTTCCACAGATCCCAGATGGCTTAAGTTTGGAAAACTTTAATGGATTAATAAATGTATATTCAAGTAAGTCTTTTTTAACTTTTATTTGAATCTTATTAATGGCTCCAGGAATCGCCTGCATTCCGCAAGAAAGAGAAGCACCTTCAAAAGCAGGTCCAGTTGCGCACGAAGTTGCAAAAAATTTTCCATTTGCCTTTAACATCAGTTCTCCGTTGGTCCCAAGATCCACAAGAAGTGTTCCATCTGGTTTGTTTTCAAGATCAACAGCAATGGCAGCACTAAGGATATCTCCTCCAATAAACCCGGATATCTGTGGTAGTATTTGAATTGGGAAGCTTTCAAGTTTAAAACCCAAATCATCTGATGGGATACTTTTTGCGTCATAAAAAGCCGGCTGATAAGGAGAAACTCCAATCGATTTTGGGTCAACACCCGCCAAGATATGGATCATTGTCGGGTTACCAACTACTACCATTTGAGAAATCATGCTTTCCTCAAGATCAAGAGAGGAGAGGAGATCTTTAGCCCCCCATTCGATTGCCCTTACAACCAGGTTTTGCAAATGCACAAGATTTCTCTCATCCTGGCCAATTGCTCCGATGCGGCTCATGACGTCGTCCCCATATAAAACCTGGGGGTTTTTTACGGATAATGAAGAAAGAATCCTGCCTTTGGATGTGTTGCACAGGTAAACCGCAATGGTTGTTGTACCAAGGTCCACGGCAATGCCATGGCATTCCTTTTCCTTTATATTTTCAAACCTGTCAGTAAATACTTTGGGCAGAGACACCGGTGCTTTACTGATAATATGGGAGGATAGCATGGAGGTTTCAGGTATCTCAATCTTAATATCTTCTGATACTATATATGTGCAGGCATTTATTATTTCATGGGTCCCATTTTCTAACTTCCTTTTAACCTGGCATTTTTCACAGGTGCCTTTACCGCCGCAATCAGATCTTAAAAAAATATTCTGATCTATCAATGATTCAATCAAGCTTTTTCCTGGTTTTGCAGGGAGTTTCCTGCCATGAGGCAAAAGGTCAATAAGATATTTATTGGACATTTGGATTCCTATATTCGGTTTTTATTCATGTTTCATCTGACAGTTATGCTTTTTTGAACATGCCTGACAGGTTGTTCCAACTTTCACCGTATCATATCCAGGGCCTATACCGATGAGGCATGAGATTGTTTTGAAAGGAGAAAGAATTGCATCCTCCCGGATATTTACATTGATTTTTTCAAGTGGTAGTAGTGAGCACAGTTGTTTTTGTTCTGCAAGCTCCCATCCGTGAACTGACCCTGGACTGAGGTATGGACTCAGGCCCCATCCTAAGTCAGCAGCTTTATTTTCAATAATTTGTTTAATGAAATCACCGGTTTTTTTTAGAACGATTAAACCAATGTGGTCAAGAAAAAAAGCCTCCAAAAAATCACCTTTTCCAGAGGCTTTTTTTGATTCATTTTCCAGTTCATTGCCGGCAGTGTAAACAGATACAAGTGCATGAGTAGCATGTTTTAAAAATTCAATTGAATGACCAAAATCTATATTAACAACACTGCTCAAGTTCCGAATACTCCCAATGGTGTTGGATTTTCCCGATCGAATTTCACACCAACAGCAAAGGGCCGAAGGGTTCCATATATTTTCCACCTTCTCAAGTGTTTTTTGTGCAGCTCTCAATATTTCAGGCCTGTTACCCGAAGATTTAATCTGTCCGGCCAGATCCTGAGGTGTCAATTCAATTTTCAAGTGGGAAAACACTTGGGGGTTTTTATCAAAGACAATACCGGTTTTCAAATATAGACCTCTACTATGGGTCAGGCCTCAATTTCACCAGCCCTGACAGCCGTTAAAAAATTCATACAATAATCATCATGGCCTGAAAGCATTTCTCCAGTTTTCAAAGCCGCCATGATATCTTTGTCCAATGGATCCATAATGGCAGAATCAAACCCATTCGCCATCATCATTAATAGAAAATTTCGATTGATTGTTTTTCTTTTTGGAAGCCCGTATGAAATATTTGAAAGCCCACCTATTGTGTGAACGCCTGTAAGATCCGTCATAATCGCTTTAACGGCATCCATTACCATTGTCCCATTGTTTTTATCAACACTTATGGGCTGAATTAATGGATCAACAAAGATATTGTCTCGTTTAATCCCTATATTTTCAAGTTCAGCAACAATAGTTTTTGCACGATTAATAATATCTTCTGACGTTTTCGGCATCCCGGAATCATCCATGCAAAGGGCAACTATTTTACACTCTTTCCCTTTTAAAAAGGGCATCATGGAATCAAATCGTTCTTTTTCAAGGCTGATTGAATTAACCATTGGTGCTTTATTAACCAATGCATATGCCATCTCCAGAATTTGGGGATCCGGGCTGTCCAGGCAAAGCGGAAGATCCGTTGCCTTTTGCACGACTGATAGCAGCCACTTCATATCTTCTTCCTCATGACCAATCCTGGCACCTGCATTTACATCAATATATGTTGCACCGCATTGGGTTTGTTTTTTTACATCCTGCCGGATATATTCGGCATCTTGGTTTTCTACTGCTTTTTTTACTTTTCCCAAAGTGGTATTTATTCGTTCTCCAATAATCGTAAACATTATATTTCCTTTAATATTTAAATGAAATTATTTCTTTTTCATTTCAAGGTATTTAATCAAATCGGTTTCAATGGAAGGATCAATATCCGGTTTTTGATACTCTGAAAGTCGTTTTTCGAGTAATTGAGACGCTCTTTGATCCATGGGTCTCGGGTCCATTTCCAGCCACTTGGAATGGATGGTTCTAATATTCAGGTCAGGAATAAAAAATTCACTTCTACAACGGCTGGCCGTATGGGACTCAAGCAAATAAGTACCGGAGGTTCCAAGCTTTTTGATTAAATCCATTGCAAAGGCATCCTCACTGAATTCAACTGGCTTTATAAGTGTTTTTATAGCACAGCAAAGATCTTCATCTGCTAAGAATTTTTCAAAACTCATGGCTAGCATTGAACCATATGTACCACAGGCATGCAGACTGACATGAACGCCACTAAGGGCTGCTGTTGACAGCATCATTGAAGCTTCCATGCCTGCTTGATAATCCAGACCAAAAGATTCAGTCAATGCTCCCTGGCTTCTGCATGGAATATTATAATATTGGCTGAGGGCTGTTACTATCGCAGTATGCTTGGCATCCTCAGGAGATGCATTAACATATCCACCGGTTTTCATATCTGTTGGACTGCCGCCAAGACCATACACGATGGGAGTACCTGGATTAATCAGTTGAGCTAAACAGATACCCGCAAGAGTACAGGCATTTGAGATGACAAGAGAACCTGCTATTGTGATCGGACCCGAAGATCCCAGAGAACAAGAAGAATGCACAATCAAAGGCTGTCCTGCTTTGGCATAAACCATCAGTGCATCTATCATCTCTTCGGCATATTGCAGGGGCGATAAGGAATCCACAAGATTGATCATGACAGGTTTATCAATATTTCCCCAGATTATTTTGGCCATTTCCAAGGACTCTTGGGCACATTGTTTGGATGAGGTACTTCCCATAAGGGGTTTATCTGTCAGCAGCATCGTGGACAACAGCATATCGAGATGGGCTGTTTCAGCAGGCATATCATTGGGATGAGCCACGATGGAACTATTAAAATCAAGTGCCTTTGACGTCTGTACAAGTTTACAAAATTTATGGGTATCTTGCAAAACAGACTGCCGCATTTCACCGGATGGCTCAATGATAAAAGGAGGGCCATATCCCGGTGCCATTCTATAGCTGTTATCACCTATTACAAAACTGTTCTCTTTGTTTCTGGCATGCAGTTCAAATTTATCAGGAACAGTTTTAAGCGCTTTTTCAATATCACTCTCTTGAAAAAA
>CAXHYW010000368.1:0-4770 GCA_964021475.1 uncultured Desulfobacteraceae bacterium
AACCCAATTGCTGCCATTAAAATAAGCAAGATCTTACCGATTTTTTTTAAAATTGAGGACATGGAAGCCGCCCTTTTTATTGGACCATGCGTTTATTGAACCAGGAGTTTGTTGAATATGGAGGGAAGTATACCGAAAACCCATTTTTAGAGCAAGTGTGTTAAGAAATGTTTTTCATTACCACACCCGACCAGTTTTTTTCATCTTTTTGCCAAGCCAATGTGAATCCTATCTTTGAATAATGGGTGATCAAATCTTCTTTTTCCCATTGCCGAATCCCGGATAAAATAATTGTTCCATTTGGACAAAGACTGTTTTGAATGAGCCCGGACAATTGTTTTAGTGTGGGAGTTCTTAAATTGGCACAGAGGATTGAAAACTTGTCCAGGCTTTCGGGCATATAGTCTTTAATGATACAAATTCGGTGGGAAAGATGATTTGCCGCTACATTTTTCTGGGCTTCACTCACGGCATTGGAGTCAATTTCCCAGGCCTTGCACCGGGCAATTCCAGCAAGACATAGGGCGATGGCCAGTACCCCTGATCCCGTTCCAATATCCGCTCCCATTGAATCCTCATTAAGGGCCATTGAAGTTGCACTTAAACAGGTGATGTCAATGGCCTCAAGGCACAGCCGGGTGGTGGGGTGGTGGCCGGAACCAAATGAGATCCCCTGTTCAATGAGAATATCCTTTTCATCTTGGCCTGCCAGGCTCTGTCTTCCGGGGGGGGTGAGGAAGAAATGATCGGTCATTCGAACCGGTTTTAAAAAATTTTGGGCCACATAGGTGGACCCGTATAGGTCCTGAAAGGTCAATTCCTCTTCCTCCACAAGTGAAGTCAGGACTTTTTTTGCTTGGGAGATAGGGATGGACAGCCGGGAAGCAATCTGCTGAATATAAACCCTGGCTGTCAGTCTCATTTCAGATTCGTAGAAAATATCCAGAACGACATCCCGATTAAATTGGATCATATCCCTCTTTTTTTAACAGGCCTTCATACCAGCATGCAAATTCAAACATTCCCCGGATTTTTTCCTCTTCGTTGATAATCCCCAGGCACATTTCAAAAGCGCCCTGGGCAAAGGAGTTGTTATATTCATCATGGTCCACCTGGGCTAAAAATTCCCGGATCAATACCTGGGAGGTTCGCTTGGTTTTGTCTTTCCGAATATCAATGGGATCTTTGGGTTCTGCAAAGGGGTTCCATTTTTCATATCCTTTTTTGAGAATCTGAGCCTGTCCTCTTTTGCCCATGGCACCAAAGATAGCTTTTTTTTTGTCTTCAATCTCTTCCGGGGTAAAATCATCCATTCTTTTTGACTCCAAGGTATGTTTCAGTAAAATCGGTGACCAGGGCCATTGAGACCGGGATCAGCATTTCGTGCATCCGAATGTTTTCTGAGTTGATATCTTTGATAAGTTCTGCAGACATAAGCTGGAGCCGGCTGTAAATTTTGTCCATATTCAGGGTGGGGTAGGGCTCACCCTGGACAAAATTGGTTCGCCCGCAAATATGGCTGGAACCTGCTGTGGAGGTGGGGATTCCATAAATTCTGCAGGTGATGGGTCGATGTTCGTACATGACACATAAATTGTTTTCTCCCAAAAGGGGGCAGCGAACCCTTTCCTGGGACATTTTGCCTACAATTTCCAACTCATCCGCACCGTTTTTTACCTGCTTATAGGCATCCCGTTTTAATTTCACCAGGGCACGATCTGTTTTGTCTGCAATTTCGATAAGATCGTTTTTGGCCTTTCCTGAAAATGTTTCCAGGAATTTGTTCTTTATATACAGCGCCTCAATCAGGGTCAAATCGAAAATGGCATAGCAACAGTCGCTGCATTTTTCCCGGCAGAACACTTCCTTGGGAAATTCATTCTTGACCTTGTCAAACACGCCGTCCACCACGTGGACCAGGGCTTCATATTTTTCAAAATGTGTTTTTAAATCTATTGGCATGGGGGCTTCCTTTATTTTCCAATACAAAAATTATTAAAAATAGTATCCAATATATCTATAGAGGCCGTTTCCCCGGTAATTGTTCCAAGGGAATCAATACTAGTTTTCATGTCAATGGCCAGGGTTTCTTCTTCCTGTCCCCGGGCCAGTCCGGTTTTTACGGACTCAAGAGCCGACAGGGTTTGTTTCAAGGCTTTTTTATGCCTCAGGTTGGGGATCACCGCAGTGGTTTCCATGGAGAGATCCTGGATGCAGGTTTCCACAATTTTTTTCTTTAATTCTTTAATTCCCTGGTTCAATAGGGCTGATATTTTGACAACTGGCATCCGGGAATAGGTAGGGGTGGGAAAACACAGGTTCTCTTCATTCTCCTGGGTCAAATCCATTTTATTGATCACCAGAATGACCCTGTTATCCAGGTTTCTCGCCAACTCTTTTCCCTGGGGAATCATGCGTTGAAATTCCCTGTCGGAAAAAACAGATCCTGCCTCTTTCATAAAGAGAATCAGGTCTGCGCCAAGGATATGGTCTTTTGCCTTTTCAATCCCGATGATTTCCACCAGATCGTCTGTTTCATGGATACCTGCGGTATCAATGACGACAAAGGGGATACCATCAATGTTCAACCCTTCTTCAATGGGATCTCTCGTTGTTCCGGGGATTGGGGTTACAATAGATTTATCCCGTTCTAGAAATCTGTTCATCAGGCTTGATTTTCCTACATTGGGTTCACCGCAGATTGCCACCCGAATACCCTCTTTCAGAAAGCAGGCATCATCATGAATTTGAATAAATTCTTTACATTTTTCAATGACCTGATCAAGTGATTCTGATTCCAAAGGGGATATCTCAAATGGTTCCACTTCATCAGGGAAATCAATGGAGGCTTCCAAGCGGGATAATAAATCTATCAGGGGGGCGCGCAACTCATTGATTCTGCATCTGAGTTCCCCAAGGTTCTGGGAGGACGCAAATTTCAGCGAATTTATGGATCGGGCATTAATAATGTCGGCAACCGCTTCTGCCTGGGTCAGGTCAATTCGTTGGTTTAAAAAAGCTCGTTTTGTAAATTCACCGGGTTCAGACAGCCTCGCCCCAAAGGATATGGCAAGTTCCAGGATTGCTTTTAGAACAATGGTTCCGGAGTGGGCCTGGATTTCGACCACATCTTCAGCCGTATAGGAGCGGGGTGCTTGCATGGGGATCAGCAAAACCTCATCCACGACTTGCGTATTGTCCGGGTTTGATTTATCCAGAATAAACCCGTGGGTAACTTGGTGGGAAACCAGCACGGGAAGGTTTTCTTTAGGTTCCCGTGTGGTTGAAAAGAGTGCCGAGGCAATCTCAAACGCACGGGAACCCGAGATCCGTATGACACCAATACCGCCACTTCCATAGGGGGTTGCTATTGCGGCAATTGTATCATTCATTGTGGTTGTTTTTTAAGTCGCCGTTTCCCCCGAAAGGAATTTTTTGTTTTAGGGAAAATCACCAGACGCCGGTAATATCCATCCCCCATGCTCTGGGTTCTGACCTGGGTATCGTCCTTGAGGGCAAGGTGGACAATGCGTCGGTCCTGGGCACTCATTTGATTAATGGTGGTTGGGCGACCGGTTTTTTTTGCCTTTTCCGCCATTTTAAAAGCCAGGTGGTTGAGGTTTGTTTTCCGGGTTTCCATATACCCTTCGATGTCTATCTTTACCCGGACCCGGGCCTCACTTTTCCGATTGATGATTTTATCGGTCAAAAACTGCATGGCATCCAGGGTCTGACCCTTTCGACCAATGAGGATACCCGCATTCCCTCCTGAGATTTTTAGTGTAAGGCGGTCCTCTTCGGTTGACGCTTCAACCGTGGCATCATCGGTGATCAGATTTGCCATTTTTTCCAATGCTTCCTTGCCCAGATCAATAGATTCCTGGGTAACATCCACGACTGGCTCAACATCTTCCGGAGGTCTTTGCCTTGACGAAACATCACGGGGCTCGGGTTCTAACTCCCACTTCCCGTTGTTGTCGTCTTCCATCTCAGCTGCCTGGTCTAACTTAATATCCAGGCTTTTTTCGGTGGGAGTGTCTGTTTTTGATTCCGTTTCTGGCTTTGCCTTTGGTGCTGGTTTGGCCTTTGGTGTTGCTTTGGCTTTTGTCTCAGGCTTGGCCTTTGGTGCTGCTTTGGCTTTTGGCTCTGGCTTTGCTTTTGGTGCTGCTTTGGCTTTTGGCTCTGGCTTTGCTTTTGGTGCTGCTTTGGCTTTTGGTTCGAGCTTGGCTTTTGGCATTGGATCACCTTCCAACCGGGTATCTTCTCCAAAGGCTTCATCCACAATGGATCTGATTCCTTCCCGTTCTTCAGCAGAGGCAGTATCTGTCTTCGGAAGAGTTACCTTTATTTTGGCATCTCTTCGACCGACAATTCCGAATATGCCCGAGGCGCCTGCGGAAATTATTTTATAGTCCAGCTTTTCCTTGGAAACGTCCAGGGCTGTACATGCGTTCTTTACAGCCGTGTCTACGTTTTTTCCAGTAAATTCCTGGGTTTCTTTCATATGACCTCCAAAGTGTTAGGAAAATTTCTTTTGGGTATATTTCTGCTGGCCCATTGAAATAATATTGTTAACAAACATGTACAAGACCAGTCCTGCCGGGAAGTTAATAAACAGCACGGTCATGAATATGGGCATCAGCATCATCATTTTGGCCTGCATGGGGTCGCCTGCAGTGGGTGTCATTTTCTGTTGGAGCAGAAAGGATGCCCCCATGAGGAGAGATCGGAAGAGCACACGTCTGAACTCCAGTCACTCCGGAGAATCTC
>CAXHYW010000369.1:0-4762 GCA_964021475.1 uncultured Desulfobacteraceae bacterium
TCGGGACTTTTCCTGTCGGGGCTTTTTGAAACAGGATCCACGGCCCATGCCTGGTTTGGGGGAAAATTTAAAACCCTCACCCCGGAAAACAATCAGATTTCCATCGCTCTTTCCGGAATTTCCGACGGCCAGGCCCATTATTTTTCCACTAAATCCGAAAAAGGAGTGGACGTGGAATTTTTTGTGGTCCAAAGCCATGACGGGATTATCCGGGCGGCAATTGATGCATGTGATGTCTGTTACAGAGCAGGTAAAGGCTATGTCCAGGAAGGCAATGTGATGGTCTGTAGCAACTGCAAAATGAAATTTGCGACGGATAGAATCAATGAGGTCAAGGGCGGGTGCAACCCGGCTCCCCTGACCCGGACCATTGAAGACGGCAACCTTGTGATTTCCATGGCAGATATCAATGCCAATGCCTGGTTATGCGAGTTTAAAAAATAAAGGAGAAAGAATGACCTGGGATCCGGAAACATACAGAGAAAAGCGGGAAAAAGTGTTGGGTATTCGCAAAAGAGGAATTTCCTTTGGCAGTCTTTCTGCCATTGTGTCCATGGTCATCCTGATAGGGTTTGCCTTTGTCAGTGTACCGGGAGCTGTTTCCTATCTGTCGACCCGGCACCTGGATGATGCCATTTACAAGCTGGCCGGGAATGCAGCCTGGGAAGGTAGTCTGGTGGCAGAGCTTCGGCAAATAGATGGGGTCAGGACTGCCCAGCAGGATACCCACGGCACCCGGCTGGTGGTGACCTTTGACCGGCGGATGGCGAACCCTGGCACCTTTGACACCCTGTTCAAGCAAAAAAATCTGGATGCGGCCCTGCTGAACCGGGTCAGCCATCGCCAGCGGCAGTCCATCCTGGCATCAGAGAAGGAGTCTGAACGTGAAACTTTATAATATTTCCCTGGGCAACATCCGCCGCCGCAAGGGCAAGATGCTCTTTCTCGCCCTGGGGTTGATCATTGGTATTTCCACGATCGTAACCCTGCTGGCCATTACCGAAACCATGACCGCCGAAATCGAAGAACGCCTCAACAAATTCGGAGCCAATATTATCATGGTACCCAAAACGGAAAATTTGTCCTTAAATTACGGGGGAATTGATGTGGGCGGTATCAGTTATGAGGTCAAAGAATTCAGCCAGGAAAATCTGGCCCGAATCCATACCATTAAAAATGCCAAAAACTTAGGGGTTGTAGCCCCCAAGATATTGGGACCGGTCATGATCCAGGACAAAAAATTGTTGCTCATGGGGGTGATTTTTGATGAGGAACTGGCATTGAAAACCTGGTGGCAAAAAAATGGAACCTTTCCAGCTTTTCCCAACGAGGTATTACTGGGCGCATCTGTGGCATCTGTGCTCAATCTTTCCCCCGGAGACAAGATAAGAATGGGCGAGACAAACTTTAAGGTCACAGCCGTCCTATCTCCCACTGGCGCCTCGGAAGACAATGCCGTAATTGCCGAGCTTGGAGCGGCCCAGGCTGTTCTGGGGAAAGAAGGTAAAATATCAATGGTGGAGATCGCCGCCTTCTGCCGGGGGTGTCCCATTACCGAAGTGACCCTGCAGATTGCCGAAGCCTTTCCCAATGCCAAGGTCACGGCCATGAAGCAGGCGGTGATGTCAAAAATGCAGTCCATTGAGATGTTCAAGTCCTTTTCCCTGGGGGTTTCCATCCTGGTCATCGGGATTGGTGCCCTGTTGGTCATGGTGACCATGATGGGATCCGTTAATGAACGGACCCGGGAAATCGGAATATTTCGGGCCATTGGATTCAGACAGACCCATGTCATGCAGATCATTCTTCTGGAAGCCCTGCTGCTAGGAGTGTTTGGGGGAATCGTTGGCTTTGCCTTAGGCAATCTGGTGGCCTGGGGGATTATTCCTGTGGTCATAAAAGAGGGGGTCTTTGCCGGTATTAATTACCAGCTGGGGGGCCTTTGTCTTCTCATGGCAGCGGCCTTAAGTCTTCTGGCAAGTCTCTATCCCGCCATTAAAGCCGGTCGAATGGATCCCAGCGATGCCCTGAGGGCGTTATAGTAAAAAAACCCGAGAAAAGAGAGAATGTAAATGACCCAGATCAATCATCTAATTGAAATACGAGACCTTGGTAAAACCTATACCATCGGCAAAAATCGGGTGACCGCCATTGATAATATGGATTTTTTCATTGACGACAAAGAGTTTGTCACCATCATGGGACAATCGGGTTCGGGGAAATCCACCCTCTTGTCCACCATGGGTGCCTTGAATCGCCCCTCCAAAGGGAAGGTTTTTGTGGATTCCCTGGATCTGTATTCCCTTTCCAATGAACAGCGGGCAGATTTTCGAAGCGAGTACATGGGATTTATTTTCCAGTCCTTTCAGCTTATTCCCTATCTGACAGTGTTGGAAAATATCAAACTGCCCATGGCGGTTACCGGACGGACAAAAAAAGAGAAAAACAGGATGGCCATGGAAGTGATTGACCGGGTGGGATTGGGAGAAAAAGCCGACCGGTTGCCCGACCAATTGTCCGGCGGGGAGCAGGAAAGGGTGGCCATTGCCCGGGCCATTGTGAACAAACCCCCCATTATTCTGGCGGATGAACCCACTGGAAACCTGGATTCTGAAACAGCCAAAGAGATTATGGGGTTGCTCAAATCCCTGAACCAAGACGGGCACACCATTATCATGGTGACCCATAATACTGAAATGGAGAAGTTTGCCTCCCGGACCATCCGGGTCAGGGACGGGAAATCCTATGCCTGATGGTGTTTATGGGTCCAAATTTTCAGAGTTTCGATTTTCCGGGTCTCGATTTTCCGGGTCCCTGTTATTGTGTTTGATCAAAAATCTAAACCGGTACTATTTTGAAAATTGATAACCCTGCTTTGAAGATGGTGGATAATTCGTTTTGACAAAGGGCAACCTCAATTGAATTGCTATAAATTCTCTACAATATATTGGTCGATAATTTTGTCTATCTCTCCGTTCTGATGCATTTCGATAAGTTCTTTATTGATTCTGTTTATAACCTCTCGATGTTTTCCCTTTGTGAAACCGATATATCCATCCATTATTTTTAAAGGAGTGGGAAGTATTTTTAATTCAGACATTACATTATTTTTCATTGCCACATGTATACCTACAAGTTTGTCACACGGATAGACATTGATGCGTCCAAGTACAAGCTTCATAAAATTTGACCTGTGTGAATTTGATTCCGATTTAGTAATGAATGTGCTTTTTTCAAAATCTGTCCCGTAAGTATAACCACGCATTACACCGATCTCTATCCCTTTTAGATCTTCAAGTGTATCAAATTTGATAATAGAGTCTTTTCGTACAAAAAGGACCAACGGATTTGTAATAATAGGTTCTGTGTAATCAAAAAATTTTAATCGTTCTTTTGTTTTGTAGAAATTGAATAGACCATTAATTTTACCGGCTTTAGCATAACTATATGCGCGTTTGAATGGCAACGACTTCAACGTTAATGGAATGTCTGCTTTTTGAAAAAGTGTTTCGACAATTATAACCAATATGCCAGCGGGCTTGCCATTCTTTTCAAATTCATAGGGGGGGGAAATCCACATAACCTAAAGTAATGCCTTGAGCGTTAACACTGCTTCCCAAAAAAAGACAACATGCAACAATCAGAAATACTGTTTTCTTAATCATTATTAATCTCCTTTTTAAAAAATATGCCGCTCAGAATGAATCCCTTTATTTTTTTGTTTTTATCCATTTCTGAATTCAATTATACTGAAATAACCATATTTAAGAAAGGCTCTTTTCCATTTCAACATATTGGAGACTTGACGCAACACAGATCGAAATTATACCTGATGTGACTTATGGGTCCGAATTTTCCGGGTCTCGATTTTTCTGGTTCCTGTTATTCTGGCCTCTATTTTTTCTGGTCTCTGGTTTTTAAAAACTGCTCTCTGTCCTTAAAAAAAATCAGCACAAAATTGATGTGTTCGTTCATCACCGTATAGGCCTTATAAGGGTCACGGGCTTTGATGGCAGCCAGAATGGCATGATGCTGTCGAAGGATTTCCTGGATGTTTTTGGGGTCCTCATAGAGGCAGGCCAGGTTTTCCCCGATGCCTAGGAAAAGATAATCATAAAAATTGCGCATGATCAGGATGTGCAGGGGATTTTTTGCGGCATAGGCAACGGCCATGTGAAAGGCGGTATCGGCCTCGGTGCCCAGTCGACCAGACTCGATTTCCGTCTGCATCTCGTCAATACTCTGACTCATGGCCATGATATCGGTCTCGTCTGCCCGTTTGGCCGCAAGCGCTGCAGCATTACACTCCAGACCCATGCGGACTTCCAGCAGGTCTTCCAGGGAAGCATTCTGGGCTTCCATGGCCTTGGCCAAAGGATTGTCCAGGGAGGCATCAATGAGTTTGACAAAGGTCCCCTGGCCCTGTTTCTGAACAATAATTCCCATGGTCACCAGCCGCTGGATGGCATCCCGGATAGTGGTTCGGCTGACATTCATTGCCAGGGCCAGCTCCCGCTCGGTCATCAGTTTATCACCGGGCTTCAGGGTTCCCCTGAAAATAAGCTCCCGGATCTGATCAAAGACCTGGTCTGAAATACGTTTGGGCTTTATGGGTTTTATGGGTATGGTCATAAGCTTCTTGTCTATCCAAAGGTGTACAACCTTTTTTATTATAACATTAAAACCATAGAGTATGAACCATTCAGGGGGTTATATCAAGTTTTTTTTAATAGGTCAGGACCATGCCTCCATCAAAAAGAAG
>CAXHYW010000370.1:0-4753 GCA_964021475.1 uncultured Desulfobacteraceae bacterium
ATCCTTGGCTGGTCAAGTGTTTCATCGCCAATTGCTGGTTGGTGGGATAGTCTTCGACCAGTAAAATCTGTATTTTATCCCGATTGTCTGACGGATTGATGTTGAGAAGGCTAACTTTGTCCGGGCTGTTTACTTCTGGGATATAACCCAGGTTTTTCTGGGTCGGGTCCGGTTGGAAACAAGCGGTAAACCAGAAGGTGGAGCCCACTAGCGGCTTGCTTTCCAAACCGATATCTCCGTCCATCATTTGGACCAATTGTTTTGAAATGGTCGTGCCAAGACCAGTGCCCCCATATTTCCGGGTGGTTGATCCGTCTGCCTGGGCAAAACTTTCAAATATCGTGCCCTGCTTTTCCTCTGGAATACCGATCCCCGTGTCTTTTACACAAAATTTTAGGGTGATCTGCTCCTTGGTCTGTTGGATGGTTTCCACCCAAATAGAGACTTCCCCCATGAGGGTAAATTTAATGGCATTACCGATAAGGTTCATGAGAATCTGGCGAAGACGTCCTGGATCACCCACCAAATGTTCCGGGGTCTGCCGGGGTAAAAATGAGATCAATTTCAATCCCTTTTTCCGGGCAGAAATGTCAAAGGTGGTGGACAGGTCTTCGAACAGAATCCTGAGATTGAATGCCGTTTGCTCCAACTCCATTTTTCCGGCTTCAATTTTTGAAAAATCCAGGATGGAGTTGATGATTCCCAGGAGTGAACCGGCTTCTTTGTTGATGGTGGCGGCAAGTCTTTTTTGACCAGGGGTAAGAGAGGTTTCCAGGATCAGCTCAACCATGCCCATGATGCCGTTCATGGGGGTGCGGATTTCATGGCTCATATTGGCCAGAAACTCGCTTTTTGTTCTGGTGGCGGATTCTGCCTGTAATTTGGCCTGTTTGAGCTGTTCTTCAGCTTCCTTGCGTTCCTGGATATTGGTAATGGTGCCTTCAATACCCAGGGGGGTCCCATTGGCATCGGTGTAAAATTTACTGCTGGAAATAATGGGGATGTGGTTGCCGTCCTTGGACAAAAGTTCCAGTTCAAAATTGCTGACCTGGCCCTTTTGGGTCAAGGTCTCAATAAATCGGGTATACTGGGGGGTGTTTCCATAGAACAGGGATCCGATGTTTTGATTCAACATCATGGCATTTTTGGTGTATCCCATAAGCCGTAAGCCAGAGGGGCTTATCATGGTAAGATTCTGGTCCATATCTGTCCGGTAGAAAACATCCTGCATGTTTTCTATGATGCCCCGGTATTTCTCCTCGCTGTGCCTTAAGTTTTCTTCTGCATGTTTTCGCTGGGTAATATCTCGAATAACCGCCTGAAGAACCGTTTTTCCATTCAGCTCCATGGGGGAAATCAAAACATCTGCGAAAAAGTCGTTTTTTGTTTTGGCGTTGGTAAAAATATATTCAAAGTTAACTTTGCCACCCACGTACGCGGTTTCTAATTTTCCTTTGGCTAAATCAAGTGAATTTTGGCCGTTTTCCTGGGTTTCTGGGGAAAAATCCTTGAGATGAAGGGAACAGAACTCTTCTTTATTCCGGCACCCGAATAGGATCAAGGCCGCCTGGTTGCAATCAAAAAAAACGGCTTTATCAAGAAGAACAACGGCATCGGAGCTGGCTTCAAACAGAGTCTTGAATTTTGTTTCCGTCAGTTTGCGTTCGGCAATTTCCTGTTCAAGGGCCCGGGTCCTTTGTTCCACCAGGCTGCCCAGGCTATCCCGGTGTTTTTTGAGCTCATTTTCCATCTTGGTGCTGTCGGTGATATCTCGGATATTGCTGATCCAGGACCTTCTTCCCTGGTATTCGGTCTCTTCTGTTCTGACTTCCACATCAATGGATTTTCCTGTTTTGGTGATGTGGGTATATCGATTGGCACTGTTCTTGTTTTTATCATTAATGTTCTTGTTGACTTTTTCCAGGTCCTCTTCCAGGTGCAGATCATGGGGCGTCATTTGCCTCAGTTCGTCTTTTGTATATCCGTAGATACTTAAAAATGCCTGGTTGCAGTCCATGATGTGGAGGTTTTTTTGATCAAAAACCAGAACCGGATTCGGAATATGATTAAACAGGCTTTTGTATTTTTTTTCAATGTTTTTACGTTCGTTAAAGGTCTGGTCAATATCTGTTTTGAGAACGGAAAGGGCATCAAAAACAACTTTAAAAGGGTGGGAATCCGAAATATTCTCAATGGGCTCTCCTTGTTCATCCCAATTGATGGCACCTATATAATCCAGAATCTCTTCAGCAAGGATTTGGGATTTATGTCTGAAGGAAAATTTGTGCATAAATCGCTTGAGAAGGGAGGAGGGGGTTAATCGGCTCCCTCCAATTCCCAGTGCCCTTTGAATGGCCCTGGTATAGTTGTCTACGGCTTCCATTGGGATGCCGGGTCTTTTCAGACGAGCCCCGATATTGTACATCCATCGGATATGCTTGGGCACATTGTAGACAAAATGCCCCTTCAAGAGACCCTGTTTCATTTTTTCGTACAATAGTGCCAATACTTTAACCCGGGTTCTTTGGGAGGGGATATTGGTGAGCTGGCTATAATCGGAAATCTCGATAAACGGCTGATGGGCAAGGCCCAGGGTTTTTAAAAACAGGTCATAGTTTTTGAACAGCGCCAGGGTTCCCTCGTAGCTGATGATTCCCTTTGGATAGCTACTTAAAATATTGTCATTGATGAGGTGAAAGGTAACAGAATAATCCTGGGTCAGGTAAATATCGCTCCATTGATGGCTCCTGTAAATCGTAACCCCGGTAACCGAGCAGGTGGTCTCGATAAAATCTTCAGGCAGGTTTGGTTTTTGTCTCTGTTTCACGCCAGATTACTCCTTTCAATTATTCCAGTAACCAGGACTCATGGTTATAAATGGTGAGCAAAACCGGGTACAAAATGGTGTTGATCTCCTCTCTTTTTGTTTCAAGGAGCCCTTTGCCGAATACCAATTGGCTTCTGAACAGTTCCGGGGTTAAAAATCGGGTGTCTGCTGGAAATTTAAGGGTGTTTATCCTATTCATGAGTTTGGTTCTGTTTATGGCGGGGTGCCAGGCCATGTACCACCCCCAATCGCCGAAGCTGGGAATATTTTCATGGAAGGGCAAGATGGAAAAACCTGCAGCAGTAAGAGTCCTGCCGATGCATAAAAAGCTTTCCTTCGCCAGGTAGGGGGAAGTGGACTGGACCACCATGAGCCCATTCTGGGATAAATGCTGTTTGACCTTTTGATAAAATTCCCGGGAATAGAGCTTGGTAAGCTCGGGGGTGGAAGGATCGGGCATGTCCACGATGATCACGTTCCATCCTCCTGGGATTTGTTCTAAAAACTTGTCAGCATCAATATTCATGACCTTTACATCGGCCAGGTGCCGGGTGGTAGTCTGAGAAGGGAGCGTCTGATTTTGCTGGCGGTTTGTTGTGGTTGCCATGTAAAGTTGTCGGGTCCGGCCCGGGGTGACGCCTTTGAGGGTGGATATCGTGTTTCTGGCATCTTTAAATGCATCCTGGTTGATCCGGGTTAAAAGGGGGTGGGTGGCAGCCAATTGTGTCATGGCCGGGTCCAGGTCCACCAGCATCACCTCTTTTACCCCATTGTATTTCAATACTTCCCGAAGGGCGCAACCGTCTCCCCCTCCCAGAATGAGGACACGTGATTTTACCTTGGCCAGGGACATGACCGGGTGGACCAGGGACTCGTGGTATCGGGCTTCATCAGTGCTGCACAATTGGAGGTTGCCATTCAAAAAGAGGCGGGTTTCATCAAGGGGGGGGAAGTGGGTAATGACAATGTGCTGGTACTGGCTGGTCTTGCTATATACAATGGGATCATCGTAGAGGGGCTGTTCGATTGTAACCTGCCAGTCCCGATTGTTCAGGTATCCGTAAATGATGGCAAACAAGGTGAACCCCATTATTAAAGAGAGGACAACACTTTTGGGGATCAGTTTTTTCTTTGTGAAATAAATAAAGGTGACCAGGGCCAGGGAAAAATTCATGCCAGCGGTTAAAAAAGCCGCCTGGGTGATGGGGGTATACCGCAGGAGAATATATACATAAATTAAAGATCCCACCAGGCTGCCGATGTAGTCGGCGGACAGAATCTTGCCAAGATTTGTGGACAGTTCATCGCTGTAATCGTTATTGATCCGGATGATCACCGGGATTTCAAGCCCGATCAGAATACCGATGAGGCTGACAAAAAAGTAAAGCACCAGGCTGTAGTGGGCGGTATATCCATAGGATAAATAGGTGAGGGTGGGGGAAAATCCACCTGCCAGGGCCAGGGCAATCTCGATGCCGATAAAGGCGTAGACCAGATGTGCTTTTTTAACCTGCGCCTGGATGAGACTGCCGAATCCCATCCAGAACATCATGAGCCCGATGACCATGGCCCATTGCTCAAAGGCGTTGCCAAGGATCATGGAGGCAAGACTCGCCTGGATATACTCAAGGATAATTCCGCAGGCGCCGCTGGCAAACATGCAGGCGCAAAGCAGCAGCGAAGCAAAATTAAAAGAGTTTTGCTTTTTTGGCATGGATTTAAGGGTCATCGTTTTTAAGCACCTGGGCTACATGGAATAGGCAATAATCACGGCAACGGCAGCTATGGCACTTTCCACCACGATCAGGGCAGCCACATTCCGGTCCTCTTTTATTTCTATGGCCAGGGTGGTGGTGGGCAACAGAATCCGATCAATAACGCTTCTGAAAATCAAGAGCATTGCCATGCCGTAGACCGTATAAATAC
>CAXHYW010000371.1:0-4752 GCA_964021475.1 uncultured Desulfobacteraceae bacterium
AGATTCTCCGGAGTGACTGGAGTTCAGACGTGTGCTCTTCCGATCTCAGGAGATAATTGATAGCGTCCTGTCCCAAGAAAAAGAATTACACGTCGAACGTAATATTCGTGGTAGGGAATTGTTGTTTTCTTTTTATCATAGCCCTGAGGATGATGAAATAAATGTCTATGGGGCCGATATTTCTGTTCTTAAGGAAACAGAGAACTCTCTGCATGAACGTATAACTGAAATGGCAGATATGCGACGCTCCATGCTGAACATGATGTCAGACCTAGAAGCATCAAAAAAACATGCCGAGGAAGCAACCCAGGCTAAGGGTGATTTCCTGGCCAATATGAGCCACGAAATCCGTACCCCCATGAACGCCATTATCGGGATGAGCTATCTGGCCCTGGAAACACAATTGACGCCAAGGCAGCAAGATTACCTCAATAAAATCGATGTTTCTGCCAAGTCCCTGTTGGCGATTATCAATGATATTCTGGATTTTTCAAAAATCGAGGCGGGTAAACTTTCCATTGAAACCACAGAGTTTAACCTGAATGAAATATTAGAAGATGTTGTCACCCTTTTCATGGAAAAGATATCACAAAAAGGCGTTGAGCTGTTCTTTGATGTAGATCAGAATATTCCCACTGTCCTGTTGGGCGATCCGACACGCATCGGTCAGGTCTTTAGTAACTTGTTGGGCAATGCATCCAAGTTCACTGAAAAAGGCGAAATAGAGCTGACGGCAAAGGTGAAGGAACAACAGGACCAAACCCTGACCCTGGCATGCACGGTATCGGATACCGGTATCGGTATGACAAGTGACCAGGTTGCCGGATTATTTGAAAAATTCCACCAGGCCGACACTTCCACGACACGCAAATACGGTGGAACCGGTTTAGGGCTTGCCATTACCCGTCAGATAGTCACCCTCATGGGGGGAGAAATTCAGGTTAAAAGCGAGACTGGAAAAGGATCCACTTTTTCTTTTACCATCCAGACAAAATTCCGGGAAGACCGCCGCAAAAAAAAGCAGGATCGAACCCTTCCACTGGACTTAAGAAACAAGTCTGTCTTGCTGGTAAATAACAAAAGTCGAATTCTAAAAAAACTCATCCAATTGATGGAGTCCCTCTCCTATACCGCGGACGGTGTTTCAAGTATTGAACAGGTCGATGCGGATCATCAATCCTATGATCTGGCCTTAATTGAGTATGGCTCATCATCTGATTTTTTCAACACACCGAAATTATCGCAAATTCCGGTCATTATTCTGGCATCCATTACTGAGATACGGAATGCAGAAATCTTGATAAAAGAAAAAGATCATGCCAATGTCATGCAGAAACCCATCCACCAGTCTGCCATTTTCAATGCGATTGTGGACCTTTTCGGGTTCAGAGATTTTCGGATAGAAAGGAGAAAAACCAAGCGGAGGGAAATGGCGGGTAATTATACTCAAATAAAGGGGGTAAAAGTGCTTCTGGTGGAAGATAATGTCATAAACCAGCAGGTAGCACAGGAGCTGCTCAGTAAAACAGGGGTATCCGTAGCCATTGCAGAAAATGGTAAAATTGCCCTTCAGAAAGTTCAGGACACTGATTTTGATTTAGTATTCATGGATCTTCAGATGCCGGTCATGGATGGCCTGACAGCCACGAAAAAAATTCGTGATTTAGGAGAGCCTTTTAATACCATGCCCATCATTGCTATGACGGCCCATGCCATGAGCGGAGACAAGGAAAAAAGCCTGAAAGCAGGCTTGAACGATCATATCAACAAACCCATCGATCCTGATGCCCTGTATCAATGCCTGTTCAAGTGGATTGACCCGAATAAGATTCTTTCAGCAAAACCCTTCTATTCTGATTCCGAATATCAGAAACCTGACTCAACCGGCCAGGAATGGGATAACCTGGCCAAAAAGATGCCGAATATTGATCTGGAAAAGGGGTTAATGGGGGTTTCAGGAAACCGGAAACTATATCTGAACCTGCTTTCAGATTTTGCCAGGGATTATGCAGATACACCAGATCAGGTCCAAACCCTTTTAAAAAATAAAAACTGGGGTTCTGCAAGGCGGGTTGCCCACACTGTCAAGGGTTTGTCCGCCACCTTAGGGGCCATGAATGTACATCGAGAGTTCAAAATGCTCGAAACTCAAATTGAGAAAAAAAGCAACACGATAAAGCAGAGTATAGATCAGGCAAAGATTGAACTTGATAAAATCATGACCCAGATATCGAGTGCACTTGTTCAAGATAAAGAGAAGTCCAGACCGAATAAAGTAATGCTCAGTAATGCAGTTTTAAAAGATAAGATTCTGCCAATGCTAAGAGAATTAAAAAAATTGGCTTCAATGAGTGATATGTCTTCAGAAGACCTTTTTAATGAAATAAAGCCGGATCTTGCTTCGATTTTAGAACCAGAGACAGAACAACTGAGTAACAGCATTGAAGCATTCGATTTTAAAACGGCCGGCAAAATTGCAGAACAAATTGTCAAAGAAATTGAGACTCGTTTGAATGAGGAGAAGGGATAATGGAAAAACAGCGGATTCTTGTGGTGGATGACACACCAACCAATATCAAGGTATTAAATGACCTTTTAAAGGATCATTACCAGATCAGTGTGGCCACCAATGGGCCGGATGCTTTGGATCTGGCAAATTCTGACAGCAAACCTGATCTTATTCTTTTAGATATTATGATGCCCGAGATGGACGGGTACCAAGTAATACAGAGACTTAAACAAGATCCGGCCACCCAAAAAATTCCTGTTCTGTTTATTACGGCCAAAGGAGAGGTGGGGGATGAAACCAAGGGTCTTGCCATGGGAGCCGTTGATTATATCACCAAACCCATCAGCCCTCCTATTGTAAAAGCCAGGATTGCCAACCATATGAACCTGCATATTTACCAGGAAAACCTGGAAGCGGTTGTGGAACAGCGGACAAAGCAGCTGACAGATGGATACATCGATACGATCCGACGTCTGACAAAAGCCAGTGAGTATAAAGACGAAGAAACCGGTGCCCATATTAAACGAATCAGTTATTATACCCGCGAACTATCCAAAGAAATGGGAATGGATCATGGGTTTGTCGACTCGATTTTTTATGCTTCCCCCATGCATGATATTGGTAAAGTTGCCATACCGGATGCAGTGCTCCTCAAGGAAGGCCCATTAAATGATGATGAATGGGCTACAATGAAAACCCATGCGCCCATTGGAGGAAAGATACTGAAGGGATCCGAATCACCGTATTTGAAAATGGCCGAAGATGTCGCAACCTTCCACCATGAACGATTTGACGGCAATGGATATCCAAAAGGATTAAAAGGAGAAGCGATCCCTTTGACGGCACTGATCATGAATATTACCGATCAATACGATGCCTTACGAAGCAAACGGCCGTATAAGCCTGCATTCAGCCATGATAAAACCGTATCCATTATCACAAAAGGAGACGGACGAACCATGCCGGATCATTTTGATCCAACTGTGTTATCTGCTTTTAAAAAATCTATGGATATATTCAATGATATTTTTGAAACCCATAAGGATGAATAAAAAATGTCTCAAAAACAACGAATCCTGGTAGTAGATGACACTACCTCCAATATCAAGATACTCAATGATCTGTTGAAGAATAAATATGACATCAGTGTTGCCACAAATGGGCCTGATGCTTTGGAAAATGCTGCTTCTAACCCGATCCCGGATTTGATTTTGTTGGATATCATGATGCCTGACATGGACGGTTATGAGGTCTGCAGGCAGCTCAAAGAGATCCGCAGAACAAAAAATATCCCGGTTATTTTTGTCACAGCTAAAAGTGAGGTTGAAGATGAATCCAAAGGATTTGAGTCTGGATGCGTGGATTATATCACCAAGCCTGTCAGCCCGCCAATAGTCCTGGCCAGGATTAAAACACATATTAAATTACAGCAGGCATTAGAAACCCTTGAGTCCCAGAATGAGGAATTAAAGGCAGCGGCAAGGCTTCGAGAAGAAGTTGAACAAATCACCCGGCATGATTTAAAGAATCCCTTAACAGGTGTGTTTACAGGTATTGATATATTAGAATCCATGGGAAATTTTGATGAAGATCAGATCGAAATTCTGGATATCATCAAAGAATCTTCGCATAAAATGCTGAAAATGATCAATTCCTCATTGGACTTGTTCAAGATGGAGCAAAAAATATATAAGCCAAAGCTGGAAAATGTGGATATGATAAAGATCATTCAACGAATTGAGAAGGAAATGAGTGGGCTTATAAGACTGAATCAGACTAGTATTCTTGTCACCCTGAATGACCAACCTCCCTGTGAGGGGAATATATTTAATGTATCAGGCGAGACACTTCTACTATATTCGATGATGGCCAATTTGATTAAAAATGCTATTGAGGCAACGCCCAATAATGAACTGATAATAATCTCACTCTCCCATGAAAAGAAATTCGGTATTGTATGCATTCATAATAAGGGAAGTGTATCAAAAGAAATTCAAGATACGTTTTTTGAAAAATATGTCACTGAAGGCAAAAAAATGGGAACTGGTATCGGTACTTACAGCGCCAGATTGATTACCGAAACCCTGGGAGGAAAGATAAGAATGACATCTTCTGAAGAAAAAGGGACTTTTCTTTTTATACATTTGCCCAAAGGCTAATTTATTCATGTAGTATCGCCAATAACCCTGCCCGCCTCTCCACCCGGATGAATTTCATTCAGCACGGCTTTGGCAAGCTGTGTC
>CAXHYW010000372.1:0-4737 GCA_964021475.1 uncultured Desulfobacteraceae bacterium
TTTTGATTCTTGCCCTGGGTCTGAATATGCTTCGGGAAAAAAAGATCAAGGTGGGAAATATGTTGCCAGCGGTGTTTATTCCCCTAGTCTATTACATGATCCGGCAATTGTTTTAACCTCCCCCTTCATTAGCTCTCTTTTTTTTTCAAATACACGAAAACTCAAAATAAAAAAACGCCCCGGATAGTAGAAATTAAGTTCATCCGGGGCGTCTGTTCTAATTATTTTTATTATTTTTATTTAATTTGTTTGTTCCCGCATGGTGATATCGTGTTTGCGTTCCTGGTAAGTTTTATGCCCCAAGCTCCGGTCATGTTCCTCTGAATAGGGGGAAGCACAGACTTTTTTTAATTTTTCAATATTTCCTTCCACACCCTGCCGGTCTGCTTTGGAGAGTTCTTCAATGCAACTATTATAAGTCTTTTCGACTTTTGTTTTAACTTTTTCTGTCTGGTGCCTTCTCAGTGCTCTGTTTTTCATAGTCTGGCTCCTTAATAATAGTGTAATGAGATAAAACCTTAGAGAACGCCTTTGCATATGATGCAAACAAAGTTTGTTTCTTATGGTAAATGATAAACACTTAAAAAAGGTTTTTCAAGGGAGGCATGAAAAAAAGTTTGTATTGACTAAAAAAAGAAGGGTCGGCTGATCAAGTTGCTTATTTTGCAATCTTGACATATGTTTTAGAAAAAGTCCATGACATTTGATCGCTTTTCTTTTCTATCCTTTAAAAATAGGTTACAATAACAAATCATATATTGCATAAAAATTAATAATTATGCCGTTCCTTTTCGTAAAACCAAGGAGAGATGAGATGGGATTAATTCAATGGACAGAAAAATTTAGTGTGGGAAATAAAGAGATCGATGATCAGCATAAAAAATGGATCGAAATTTATAATACAGCCCATGAAAAGATGATGAGCTCCGATGAAACCTTGTTCCGGTCAAGCGGTGTGGATGCTTTGGCAGAAATGAAGGCCTATAGTGAATATCATTTTTCCTTCGAAGAAAATCTCATGGAGAGTATCGGGTTTGATCAATTAGATTCCCATAAATTATTGCATAATGTGTTTCGGGAGAAAATTGATAAAATTATTCTGGATACCCACCAGGGAATACATGTTTTAAATTCAGAGATTATTAAAACTGTTGAAAATTGGCTGGTAAACCATATCCTGACGGAAGACCAGAAAATTAAAACCCTGTTAAAATAATTTAAAATTTTAAATCCGGGTTTATTCTTTTTGGTTCATTTTTTTTAAAGATTTAAAGGACGCTTTAAATTCTTCACAGGGGTTCTTGTAAGACACTCGCTGGGTAAACCAGAGAAAATTTGCGGGCAGCACTGGCTCAAACCCTTCCAGCTCAAGTGGCTGCAGATACTCCCCAAGATCGGAGGGGGCTATCGTTATTTCGGTCAGGGCAATGTTTACCTGGGAAATATCCGGATTCATGGCCTTTACCCTGTCCATGACACCCAGTCCATATTCTGTGTGACCGCCACCAATTATGACCACAATAGGCCCTTGGTGATCCTTCTCATATAATTGTGATATGGACAGCGCCATTTTATCATTTCTTGAAAGCCAGGTATCATAGAGCCGGGATGTCATTCTATCATTTCCCATGCCGCAATGAACTGATTTGAACATGGATTTCATGTAAGCTTCATAGGGTGCATTGGAAAATCGGGATGAAAAAATCAATTTTCTTTCGATATTCGAAACCCCTTCCAATCCTTTTCGGGTGATTCTGCGTTTCTGTGAACCGGACAGGTCAAGGCCTGAAATCAGCAGCTGATTCTTCTTGGCAAGTTTGAAAAGGTCATAGTAATATGCCCACATGGTATTGGATTGGGAATCCCAATCCAATTTTGTGCGAATTTGCTTTTCAATTGCTTTTTCCATTTTCGGGGAGTGGGCAGCTTTGCCTGAGTCGGCAAAGTTCAGCAATAGGGGGGTATCATCCATGGAGAAAAATTCAAACCCGAGAATGGGAAATTTTTTGCGTTCAATAAGATCCTGGATGACTCTATGCTGGATGGCATGATGCATAGGGTTGTCATGTTTTTCAGATAAATAAATCACCTCTATGTCTGAAATTGTATCCATCAGGTGATTGAAAGAAGAGGGGGCTTGGGTTTTACTATGGATGATTTTATCAATCAATGGATCTTGCCGCTGGATTTTGGGGATTGTGGCGCAAGAGAATATCATGGGGGTCAATAATAGTAGTGCCATTAAAAAAATGCGTGTCATGGGGTGTCCTCACCAGGATAAAATAATGGTAAAATTAAATATTGAAGACACTATAACACTTTTTCGGGTTATTTCCAGTATCCTGGATAACCCAAGAGGGAGAAATTAATGATTCAAAGGCTTCTTAAAATATAGCACGATGCTTTTTCCTAAAATCGGATTGAACAGCTTGTCCACAAAGGCGGTGATTTTTGGTTGTTTCATCAGATCCCAAACCAGAATCCTGTGGTACAGGTTTACAAGGAACGAATCGGTGCGGTTGGGCCCCACCAGACATTTCAGCCACCAATAGGGGGCATGGATGCTGTGGGAAAAATGGGATCCCAAAAAACTGGGTCCAAGGGCTTGTATTTGCTGAATCAATGCCTTTTTTTTGTAGATTCTGACATGGCCCATGTTGGCATTGAGATATTCATCGGAAAGAAACCAGCAGATCTTTTCCGGCCAGGCTCTGGGGACACTCACGGCCAGAATTTTACCTGGGCGCACGATCCTGACTAATTCTGCTATGGCCGTGGCATCATCTGGTATGTGTTCCAGCACTTCCGAGCAGATGACAGAGTCAAAGCTGTTGTCCTTAAAGGGGAGGGCGGTGATATCCATGGTGGCAAGATTCCAATCCTTACAGGCCAGATCTTTTATCTCATCGTGGAATGTCAGTTTATCCCGGGTTTGAACCAGATTGTCAAAGCCGAAATCAGCCCCGGTGCAGATGGTATCACGTTCCTGGGCAGCCCGAATGGTATGGCGACCTTCTCCGCAGCCAATATCCAGGATCCGGTCAAAGGGATGGATATCAAGCCGGTTAAAATCAATGGTAAGCATGGATAATCTTTCTATAGGCATCTGCCGTCTTAACGGCTGTTTTTTCCCAGGTAAATTCTGACATTACCCGGTCATACCCTTTTTGGGCAAGTAATTCCCGCTGGGCTGGATCTTCCAGCAGCTCGATAATGGCTTTTTTAAGCGCCGGGGCATCTCCGGGGGGGACCAGCTTGGCAGCATTTCCTGCCACCTCCGGAAGCGCACCACCGGTGGTGCAAATCACCGGTATCCTACAAGCCATGGCTTCTCCCACGGGCAAACCAAATCCTTCGTAGAGGGAGGGAACCACTGCAATACTGGCCTTTGCATACTCCCTTACAAATCGATCATGGTCGATGCGCCCGGTAAATTCAATATGACGGCCCAGATCGAGTTTCTTAACCAGCTTTTCAATTCCGCCATCTTTTTTGGGAGTTCCAATAACGGTCAGGCTGACTCGATGGGTTTTTAAGACATTTTTCAGGGCAAACAATAAATGGTATAAGCCCTTTAAGGGGGTGTCCGCACTATTGGTTACAATGAGTCGGCCGGGAATTTTCCGGATATGGTCCAGGGGATAAAAATGGTTGGTATCAATCCCGTTGGGTATGGTTGTAAATTTTGATTCAGGAACCCTAAATTCCTTTGAAATATCTATTTTGGAGCTGTCCGAGACGGTAATAATAGTCTTAAGTCTTCTGGCCACCTGTTTTTGCATGCCGATAAATGAATACCACCGGATAGCTTTGAGTTTTTTGATATAAGACCGGGTGCTCTGGATGGCAAGCCTCCTGTCCACGGTCATGGGATGGTGGATGGTGGCCGTTACCGGGACTTTCCTTTGCAGGGAGAGCAGGCCATAGGACAGGCATTGATTGTCATGGATGATATCGAACTTGCTCTCATTCCCTTTTAAATGCCGGTTTACCCGCAAGCCAAAGGTCATTGGCTCCGGGTACCCCATGGCAGAAACGTCCAGCCATTCTAACAGATTTATGGGGTCTTTGAGTTCTTCCATCTCAGGTGTTCGAAATGGATTGTCTGGATTGTATAGATCAAGGGTTTTCAGCATGGTCAGGGTGCCACTTCCGTTAAGCTGGGGATCAGGCGGGCCTGCAATGACCTCGACTTGGTGCCCCAGGTCGGAAAGGGCGTGGGTCAGGTGTCGGACATAAACACCCTGGCCGCCGCAATGGGGGTTGCTTCGGTAACTTAAAATACCTATTTTGAGGGATGATTTCATATAGAATATAGATGGTGCGCCCGGCTGGAATCGAACCAGCGATCTTCAGCTTCGGAGGCTGACGCCTTATCCACTGGGCTACGGGCGCACAAAATCCAAATGCTTTTATACCACGTTATCAAATAAAATCCACATTAAATTTAGCCTTTGCTTCTCCTGCCACGTATAAAGACCCCGCGATACAGACGGCATCATTGTCAGAAGAAGTTGATATCGCATGGGTTACAGCGGTTTGTACATCCTCTATAACCTCAATTATAATTTCATTTTTTTTGTCTATAATCTTTTCAATTGCCGATTTTAATACAGCAGTTTCCAGGCTTCTGTCAATTTTGGCCTTGGTAACAATGATTCTTTGGGCATAGGGAACAAGATATTTGAGCATTTCTTCAAAAGGTTTGTCATCCAGGATTCCCACCACAAGGGTGAG